>CAMIVH010000005.1 GCA_946401755.1 uncultured Caryophanales bacterium
GTTGTTCTATTAGCAAACACATCAACAACGATGGAAGTAGCGTTTGAAGAATATGAACTCTTCAAATTATCATATTTGGTCCATGCTTTGCTTACTTCAAATGCACCTTTACCAATGGTGGTCACACTATTTGGAACACTGATAGCTTTTAAGCTCGAACAGTACGCAAAGGCTTTAATACCAATTGTTTGTAATTTTTCATTGAAATAAACATAGGCTAAATTAGAGCAGCCTTCGAACGCATTAGCATCAATATTAGTTAATTCGCTTGGTAATGTAATAGCGGTTAAGCTAGAACAGCCTTTAAATGTCTTCTCACTAATATTGGTAATTGTATTTGGAAGAATGACGGTCTTCAAATGTGCGAAGCCTTCAAAGACACCGGTGATTTCACCACTAGCGTTATTCTTGAATTCATAGAAAGGTGTCAATCCGGCATCAGCTTCATCAGATGGGGCTAATAAATCTCTACCTAAATCAACGTATTCTAAGTTATTACAATCAAAGAATGGATTCCAGTATGATAAGAGCCATTCTCCACCAGCATAGCCAAATGAAGAAATCGCACATTCAAATTTGACGTATTTTAAGTTTTGGCATGTTCTAAATGCCCCACTTTCCACAATCTTATCAACGCCATCTAAAACTAAGACACTTGTTAAGTTGTTGCAGTATGAGAATGAATCCGCACCAATTCTTGTGACAGAAGAAGGAATAACAATATTCTTTAAGCCACTATGAGTGAATGCATACCAGCCAATAGTTCTTAATCCTTCTGGAAGGACAATATATTCTAAGGAAGAGCAGTTATCAAAAGCAAAGCTTTCCAATGTAGTTAATGTAGATGGTAGTCCAACATAGCTAAGGCTTGTACAAGAACCAAAGGCATATTGACCGATATAAGTAACACCATATGGGATAACAATTGATGTTAATGATTCACAGTATCTAAAGGCATTATCTTCAATACGAACAATATTATTTGGAAGAATAATTGATGTTAAGGCTCTACATCCTTCAAAAGCACTATATGAGATGACGTTTCCATCAACACCATTACCACCAGTAAGGGTAATTGTTTCAATAAATTTATGATAGTTGCCAAAGAGGGCACCTAAATTTTGCTGTCCTTGAGTTCTACCCATACCCACAAAAGGAATAGTTAATTCTCTAATTCTCGCGTGGTAGAACGCATTCTCAAAGATACTTGTCACACTATCAGGAATGACAAATGAATCCATTTCAACCGCTGCGAAAGCATATTGTTTAATCTGTTTAATATTGTTAGGAAGAACAATTGTTTCAACACTTGTTAGACCACCAAAGGCATAAGCACTAATTTCATCACCATTTTCACCATTAGCGCCAGTTAAGATGATGGTTTTAAGGCTTGTTGGAACATAGCTTGCTTGGCTATTGTAATCAGAAGCGCCGAAGACATAACCAATAAATGCAGTATTAGTACCAGTTGGTGAGTCTAATAATGACCATTGATCAAGTTCTGTAATTTTTATTTGAACAGACCATGATGAACCATCATAGCCATACATATCGCCTGTCAAATAGTCGATATACATATCATCATTATCGCTTGGCACAAATGTTGGTGCACCAGCATCAACATAAACGTTATTGCTTGTAATGCTGGCCCAATTAATCTTTTCAACCCATGTACCGTTGATGCACTGCCAGATGTTTGTGGAATCAATATCTAAATAGACATTAGAAGCATTATAGTCTGCAGCAGGTTCACCATGACCATACGAATAAGTCAACGCTGTATTCGGATCATAAGCAAAACCACCGATATATGGCAATGTGATTGATTTAAGAGAAGTACATCCTTGGAAGGCACCAGCGCCAATAGAGGCTGGTTTACCTGAAACCACGATATTTTCAATATGTGAACAACCATTTAACGCATTTTCTGGAATAGCATTATTACCATTTAAAACGATTGTGGTTAATGAAGCAGGAATAGCATCATTATCAACACCGAATAATGCACCAATTGAATGATGTGTTGATGGAAGGGAGGCGAATATATCAGAGATACCAAGTGGTTGGTAAGTCATAAAATTGAAATACAAGGCATATGAACTTCCAGTCCATGCATACACGTCACCATTTAATCTATTGATATAGCCTTCTTCATCAACGTGGTCGGCGTTATTTGGAACACCATCAGAAATGGCGAATTTAACATTACTTGGAGACCACATATCAAAGGCAACATACCAAGGATCACTTGGGTTAGTGCGAACCCAGACTTTATATGTATCTTCATCTAAGTAGACAGTGGAACCATTATAGCTATCATCTGGCTCACCATGACCAGTGGACCATGTCGCAGTAATAGATGTACCTGTATCATTTGGAATATATGGAATCGCTAATGATTCAAGAGCGATACAGCCTTCGAATGCGTTATCGCCAATAGAAGTCACACTATTTGGAATAGCAAGGGCTTTTAAACTTGTGCAGCCAGAGAAAGCACCATCACCAATGGATTCAAGACCACCAGTGGATCTTGTGGTTGGTGTTCTTAATGCTGAGACACTAGTGCTATTGACTGATTCAAAATAGATATAAGCCATATTGGAACAACCCTTAAAAGCATCGTTACCAATAGTTTTCACATTGTGAGGAATAATTATTGAGGTCAAACCAGTACAGCCCTCAAACGCGCTATTTCCGATGGAAGTAACGGTATATGGAATAGTAATTGATGTAATACCAGTATTATCTTTAAAGACATTATCACCAATTGCGGTAATTAATTGACCATCAAAGAATTCTGGAATAACTACATCACCTGTCGCGGTGCATTCAGTTAAGACACCGTTTTCAACTTTAAATTTTGCCCAACGAGCATATAAGACAGTATCACTTGTGATAACATCTTTTCCGAAATCCCATTTTGTTCCAGAAGCGGTATACCAACCTTGGAAAATCCAACCATCTCTAGTAGGATCCGCTGGTTTATCGTTATCAATGTTATGACCATGTTCAACATCAGCAACAGTTGTGTATGTATCATCAATACCATCGCTATCTGAGTCATAGCCTAAGTTGAAGTAAACATCATATTTATCTAATTCGTTATGGATATTACCGTGTTCAACCCATGTACCACTTTCTTTAACGTAGAAGGTCCATGTTGTTAAATCGATATAGGAATCACCATCAATACCATCATTGTTATCTGGTGCACCTGCACCTGTGGTAACTGATGTACCATCATTACCTTTAATAATGCCTTTAGATGTCCAAACACCACTTTCTTTAATAAAGTATTCCCAAGTGGATGTATTAATATATGAGTCACCATCAACACCTTCAGTTGTTGGATCTATTGCGCCAGTAAGGAGGCTCTTACCATTAGTGCCGTTATAAACAGTGATTGCTAATGAATTACCATCAGAGAATGTCACTGTATATGTATCAACAGTGCCTGGTTCACCAGTACCTGATGTAGAAATATCAGTAATGGTAACACTTGTGCCATCCGCACCATTAAATGAACCTTTAGATGTCCAGGTATCTTCTGCAGTCTTAACATAAAGTGTCCAAGAGGCGACATCGATATAGGAATCACCAACAGTACCTAATACACTATTAGGGGCGCCTGTACCGGTAAGAAGTGTCTTACCGTCTGTGCCGTTAGCACCATTAGTGACTGTAAATGTACTAGTTGTGCCATTTGAATATGTAATTGTATATGTATCAACAGTGCCAGCAGAGCCATCACCATCAGTTCTAATAACAGAAACGATAGAGACACCTTTGATATTACCTTTCTTAACCCAGGAACCATTTTCTTTAACGAAATAATCCCAGCTGGTGGTATTGATATAGGAATCACCATCAACGCCTTGATCTGTTGGGTTATCCACACCAGTTAAAACAGCAGTGCCATTTTTACCATTGGTCACGGTAAATGCATATGGTTCACTACCATCGGTATAAGTAATTGTATATGTATATGTTAAACCATCAGCGGCTGGGCCAGTCTTGGTAATGCTAGCAATACCACGGCCATTTTGACCAGCAGCACCTTGAATACTACCTTGTAATTCCCAGTTACCTGAGACCTTTAAATAATAGTTCCATGTGGTTGTATCGATATATGAATCGCCATCAACGCCACCTGTGGCACCTGTTGGAGCGCCAATACCCACTAAAATCGTATTACCGTTTGTGCCAGCGGCACCTTGTGCACCTGCTGCGCCATTAGTGATTTCAAATGTAGAAGAACTACCATCTGAATATGTGATTGTATATGTATCAACTAAGCCGTTACTACCAGTTTTATTAACACTAGAAACGGATACGCCGTTTTGACCAGCTGCACCTTGTGCACCTGCTGCGCCACTAGCGCCTCTAATGTTACCTTTAAATACCCAGGCACCAGCTTCTTTAACGAAGTAGTCCCAAGTAACAGTATTAATATAGGAGTCACCATCACTGCCTAGATCATTAGCAGGATCAGTTTCACCTGTTCTCATACATGTGCCATCAGCACCATCTTGACCGTTAATACCATTAGCCACTGTGTAGTCGTAGTAACTACCATTAGTGAAGACAATACGGTATGTGGTTTCTGTCGCGGTGGCATTTGTAATGATAATGCTGCCAATACCATTACCATCTGCGCCTGTTTCACCTTGTGGGCCCTTAGCAGATATACCAGTATCAACACCATCAACAAACCAGTTGCCATTCGCACCAATTGTGATGACTGGTGTATGACCATCACTACCATTTGCGCCAGCTTGACCAGCAGCACCATTAACAACTTCAAATGTTGTGGTATCGCCGTTTGAGAATGTAATTGTGTATGTATCTACTAAGCCATTTTCACTGGTCTTAACGCAGCTAGTAATAGAAATGCTATTTCCAGCAGGACCTTGACTACCTTGAATATTGCCTTTAAGGACCCATTCACCGTTTTCTTTAACGTAATAGTTCCATGTAGATGTATCAATATAAGAATCGTTATTATTACCTAAACCTTGAGCAGGTGCACTAGAACCTGTATAGATAGAAGAACCAGCAGGACCTTGACTACCTGTCGCAGAAACGCCAGTATCTGTATCCCCAATCCACCAGTTACCGTTATCACCGATATGTGGAGTTGTGCCATGTAAGCCAGCGGCACCATTTGGATCTGCTTGCCAGCCATTTTCATCTTTAACGTAGACTGTACCTGTATCTAAATCGATATATGTATCACCCACATTACCTTCTTTTGCGACAATTGGATTATTTGGATCTGAATTATCGCCATTTGGATTGCCATGACCGGTGGTCATAGAAGCACCACTTGTACCGTTAGCGGAAACACCGGTATCTGTATTACCAATCCACCAGTTGCCATTCGCGCCAATATGTGGGGTTGTACCGCTTGCGCCACTCGCGCCCGCTAAATTACCTTTAAGCACCCACGCGCCATTTTCCTTAACATAATAGTTCCATGTAGATGTATCAATATAAGAATCGTTATCGTTACCTAAGTTTGGATTAGGCTCACCAGAACCAGTTAATAAACCAGAACCAGCAGGACCTTGTGGACCTTGAGGACCCATCATACTACCAATAGAGGTACCCCAACCGTTTTCACCTTTAGTGTAGATTAAACCAGTGGTTGTATCTAAATAAGAGTCACCAACTTTGCCTTTGTTGTTATCAGGAGCACCTGCACCTGTTAAGAAGCTTGAACCTTGGGTGCTACCAACTGGTTGGCTCCAGCCATTTTCACCCTTAACATAGATATCACCTGTGCTAGCGTCGATATATGAATCACCAACTTTGCCTTCTGCAGGAGTTGGTTCACCATTGCCCACTAAAACAGAGGCACCTTGGTTATTACCAATTGGTTGTCCCCAACCTGTTTCGTTTTTAACGTAGATGTTACCCGAATCAACATCAAAGTAGGTATCACCAACACTACCTTCATTAGGGGCAGGTTGACCATGACCCGTAATTAAAGAAGTACCATCTTTACCTTGAGCTTTAAATGTGGTGACTTCCCCATTAATCACCCAATAGCCCTCTTCGTTAATAGCGACTGTTGGAGTGACACCGTTTTCACCAGGCATACCTTGGATACCTTGTGGACCTTCTGCACCATTAACGACAATGAATGTGGATGTAGTGCCATCGGTATATGTAATTGTGTATGTATCAATAAGACCACTTGTATCTGTTTTATCAATAGAAACAATTGATCGAGGATCTTGTGGGTTTACTTGTTGTACAGCAACGCCTGTATCAACACCATCGACGATGAAATTACCATTTTCACCAACTTTGATATCAGGAATATAACCATCGGAGCTTGGGAAGGAATTAACACCGAATTCTCCATTGCTATTAGCGACGATGAATGTTGATTTACTGCCATCGGTATAAGTAATAGTATATTCATCAATTAAGCCATAACTATTCGTTTTTTCAATAGTCTCCACTACACGCTTTTCTTTATCTTGCTGTTGTGCTGCGTTATTGAAATTTCTAACAGCGTGGCCTATAACCAAACCTGTAGCCACTGATAAAGTTAACGCGGTCGTTGTAATAATTGTGGCCAACGTTTTAAATAATGATGATTTCTTAGCCATGTTGCTCTCCTTCCGGCAAAAAGCCTAACGAGACATAGTGCATTGATGAAAAAACAAAAAGAAATGAAAAATCATTTATTCGTTGATATACGCCATCTATCAGCTATGTTATTGTGTCGTCTTCACTATTGCATAAATCTAAGAATAAAAATAGACTGATTCTTATTTTTTTAAATTAATTCAGTCATTTTTATAGAAAAAGTTGAATATAAATGCAAAAAACGATGACACAAGTGACATTGTGCGAAATTTCCCTTAATGTCTAAAAACGTTTTCTCCTTCATATTGTCCTCATTCCAATACTAATAGTTTAGACATAACCTACACTACACGATAAAATCGTGGGCAGATACTATTTTCTTATAACGCTGTTACACTTGTAATTTAAGTGTCTAATTGCCACATTTATTTCTTTTAACTGCCACCAAAAGAGTGTTATCATGAAATGTTAAAAATCATTAATGATTTTTTAGGGATAATAAAAGCGAGCCTCATACGAAGCTCGCTATTTTATTTTAGTGTTTGCTTATTCAGCAGCCACTACTGGGTCATCTTTTTTACGTAATGTTTTGAAGATTACTAAGAAGCCCCAGGCAAAGAATCCGGCTCCAATAACAGCTTCTCCGATAAAGAGAAGTTCTTGCCAAATTGGAAGATCATAGCCAAGAATCTTTTGGTTCATAGCATTGGAATTAGCTAAGGAATAGAGGATACCATGTGATGATCTTCTAAGCATCACGACATCTTCGATTTCACTCTTTTTAGCGGTTTTCCAATAAGCAGTACCGGTTAAGTTTAAGTCACCACCGGCGTAGGCCATTTGCTTACTATCCATATATTCATCAGTATGGAAGTCACAAATAACATGACCTTTGAAACCCCATTCTTCACGTAAGACAGTGGTTAATAATGGGTAGCTACCACCACACCAACGTAAACCAACACGAGTGAAGGAAGACATTAAGCCTGTGCTCTTGCCTTCTTTGATTGCGAATTCGAATGGTTTGAGGTAAAGTTCACGAATAGCTTGTTCTTTAACCCAATAAGATTGACCGTTATCAGAACGGTGTGTTTCTTGTTCGTTAAGAGCAAAGTGTTTAACAGTGGTATAGACGCCCTTAGCTTGAGCTTCTTTAATCACTGTAGCCGCCATTTTACCAGAGATAAATGGATCTTCAGAATAGTATTCAGTATTACGGCCAGAGAATGGTGAACGATGTAAGTTCACGCCTGGGGAATACCAACCAGTATATGGAAGTTTACTACCATTTTGACGTTGGTCACCAAATAAAGCTTCATTACCAATGGAGTTACCTTCATCAGCAGCTAATTCGATGTTGTATGTTTGAGCAACAAGGACTTCAGAACAATAATAGCAAGTGCCATAGACTTCTGGAGTACCCATGAAGGCCACTAAACCAGTAGGACCATCGCAAGATAATGTTTTTGGTACACCTAAACGGGAAATCTTGTTTGTGGCATACATACCTTTATTAAAGAGATCTAACATTTCGTTAAATTTCATTTGATCAAGGAATTCTTCCCATTTTGGATCATCGTATTCTAAACCAGTTAATTCATCTAAGTGAATAGTCACAGGGGCGCCAGTTCTTGGCATATTTGTGTATTCATTTGGATTATCAGAAGAGGTTTTAGAAATACGGTTAATGAATTTCTTATCGACTGTTAAGTCTTCAGTGGTTGGCATCACTGGGAATGATGCTTCAAAATCTTGACGTGTAAGATTTTGTTGTAACATCTTGTTTAAGTATTCAACTTCATCTTTGTAGTTTTTATAGAAGACTGGTTCGACTTTAGTACCGGTGAGTGGGTCGTTTTCAAATCTTGCTTCGTTAGGAAGATTCTTTGTGACGACATCAGAATCGGTATGAGCATCAGGACCCATATAGAACTTATAGTCACCATCATCTAATTCGTAGCCTTTGAAATCATTGCCGTTTTTATCTTCGTCATCGAAACTGGCGAAATCATATGGAGTAACTGTAATTTGAACAGTTTCTTCTTCACCAGGGTTAAGCATCTTTGTTTTAGCAAAACCAACGAGGACTTTAGCGGATTTTTCAATTTCACCAGCTTCGTATGGAGCAGAAGCATAGATTTGAACGACTTGTTTACCGGCTTTAGCGCCTGTATTAGTAACTTTCACATCAATGGTGAAATCTTCATCAGCTTTAAGCGCAGCGGCTTCTAATTCCGCTTTATTGGTGATTTCTTGTGTGAAGGAAGTATAACTTAAACCATAACCAAATGGATATAAGACGTGTTGGTTATACCAAGCTTCACCACTACCCACAGAAACTTTTTCCATTTCGGCGTAGCGGGTTTCGTAATAACGGTAACCAAGATAGATACCTTCTTCGTAAGCCACGGAGAAGTATGGTTTTAACTCACCATCAACGATGAAAGCATCGCCATATGGAGAATCACTTTCTTTGGTGGAGTTATCACCAAAGTTTTGCCATGTTGGATCTTGGTCATAATGAGTATAAATGGTATCGGTTAAGTGACCAGATGGGTTAACAGTACCATTTAAAATTCTACCTAAGGCCATAATACCAGTGGCGCCTGGGCTACCAATTAACATAGCACCATCGATTTTGGCATTATAAGCTGGATCGCTGGCAATCTTTAAGAAAGCCATATCGATATTGTTAGAACCATTGAATAAGACAATAACGTGACCGAAGTCTTGAGCACAAACGTGTTCAAGTAAGGCTCTTTCGTTGGTGTCTAATTCTAAATAGTGACGTCCTTCCACTCCATCAGCGGAAACACGTGGTAAGTCCCAGTTTTCACCAGCGATACGGGAGAAGACTACTAAAGCAGCATCTTTATAGTTGGCATAGGAATTAATTACGTCACTACCGTATTTGGAGATTTCTGTTTCACCAGTTTTTAAAAGTGGGATGGTATCACCGTGTTCCATTTTTGGGTTAGCACTACGGCCACTACCAGAAAGGGAATTATCGGAGTAGAAAGATTTTAATGTTGGGTTACATTCAAACCCAGCACTTGTTAATGAATCATAAATAGTTTTAAGAGGGACGGTTTGTGTTGGAGCAGCAGAACCAGAACCACCATAAACTAAATTAACGGAGTTTTTGCCAAAAATAGAAACTTTGGCACCATTAGCTAATGGGAGAGCGTTACCTTCGTTCTTTAATAAAACCATACCTTCTTCACAGATTCTTTGTGTGGTTTCATTAGCGTTTTCAAGAGCCTTTTCTTTGCTTTCAAAGTCTGGCTTGTAATAACGATATTTCACGTTAGGATCAATTCTCGCTCTTTCACCGCCAAGCACGCCATTAATAAGATCGCCAAAGACATTGACGGCCACAATATTTGCGGCGATGACAATTGCCGCATATACGACGGTGGCAGCAGCCCAAGCAATTACTTTTTTGCTTTTTAATAATTTCTTAAATACATTCATGAGCGATTCCTCGCTTATAAGATTTGTGAACCTTTAGCATTGCCCCAAGAAAGTGTTTGTGCTGTTTCAAATGTTAAGCAGTCAATCATTGGAGCGGTAGCTTGAGCGGTACCATATAAAAGGTCTGTGTTATCTGTAATCATTTCAACAGTATTCTTACCTTTCACTAAAGCCACACTAGCGGTTAATGGATAATCAGCAAATGCTTTCCAACCCATACCTTGTGTAGGAACATCAGTGAAACTGATGGTGCCATAGTCAATGGATTCGCCATTCACTTTAATGGTGTATTTAGAAGCACCATTGGTACCAGTGGAGTTAATGCTGAATGCTGATTTGTATTCAGCGGATAAACGCATATCAATTTTGGCTGTACCAGCTTCATCAGAGTTAATTTCAAATTTTAAATTATTGCCATTGACATAAAGGAAGTGGACGAAATAACCATTGGATGCTTTGAGTTGGCCAGCTTCATCGTTTTCTTGAATTAAGCCTTTACCTCTTTGGCCACCGGAATAAGTGGCACCACCCATACCCATACCTTTGGTAATGACATCGGAATATTCAGCTTCAAAGCGGTAGGCTTTTGGAGAACCTTCAGCACCCCATTTGGCGTATAAAGTGACATCTTCACTAAATGGACGTGTGAAATCGAAATATTCTTGTTGTGTTTCTTTATCAACAACCCAACCAATGAAGGCATAGCCAGCACGTGTTGGATCTGCTGGTCTAGTTGCGGCTTGTTTTTGAATAACTTCAACTTTTGTCGCTTCTGGAGCACCAGCATAGTTTAAATCAAATGTACATGTAAGTCTTTCTAACCAGTGGGCAAAGATTTTAGTGTTTTTAGTAATTGGTTCTTCGAAATCAAATTCGGAGTCTTTGTCTTGGTCATCATGCCAACCATCAAAGATAAAGTCTTCTCTAACTGGTTCTTCTTTTGGTTCTTCGACGCATTCGCCTTTCTTAACGGTCACTTCTTTGAAGACGTCTTCAGCGGCGGTCTTCTTATAGTTGAGACGGAAAGTAACAACTGGGTCAGAACCTGATTGACCACTAGAACCACCATTGCTACCACATGCAGCTAGGCCAAGTGACATAGAAAGCATGCCAGTAAGCAAGAGTGTTTTTGCAATTTTTCTCATGTTTAATACCTCGTTTTCTAAAATTACAATTATCTATTATTTTATGGATAAGACTCCTATGAGTCAAACTCAAAGGAGCCTTTGTCCATTTATAAAATTGGAAGGATGAAAGAATTATCTTTCTTCTTTTTTGCGGAGGCCTTTAACAGCAACCACACAGCCGAATGCAAGAGCGAATAAGGAAGTTAAGGCAATGGCTGGGCCAATATCACCAAAGCAACCTTTCTTCTTAGGACTTAAGTCACCGGCTTCACCGTTTGCAGGTAAGATAGCGAGTTCGACAATCTTACCACTGACGTTGTTGCCGTTTGTGAGAAGAACGTTAATACGAACTACGACATCTTTTTCTGGTTTACCAACGATGGCGTTGTTTTCAAATCTTAAACCAGCTGGAAGTGGAGTAGCCTCATCGATTGATAAGGTACCTTCAGCACCGTTAAGGACTGAGAGGGCGATATTGACGTCTTGACCGACTCTTAAATCATATCTAGCATCAGCATCAATATTTTCTGTTGAAGCGGTGAGAGATTCTGTTGCACCACACTTAGCGGTCATCCAAAGTTGTTCTCTGACACTCTTTCTGACAGCATACCACCAAGAATATGATGGATAGTAGTCACCTTCATACTTGAAGGTTGGGCAACCTAATTCGGAATCCCATTCAGCATCAATGTAGCTGCCGAAACCACGTTGGTCTAAGTTAACGTTCATACCAGAAAGAACACGGTTATTAACGTTTTCATAGCACTTGAAGTTAACACTACTATTACCAGAGTGAGTCATATCGGAAAGGACTGTACCTTCAAAGCCCCATTCTTCACGTGTGACTTCTGTTAATAATGGATAGGAAGCAGCGGTTTCCATTAAACCTAAACGGTTATAGGAAGACATAACGCCAACTGATTTACCTTCTTGCATGACCATTTGGAATGATCTGAGATAGATTTCACGTAAAGCTTGTTCACTAACGAATGTGGAGACACCTTCACGGCCTTTTTCTTGGTCATTAACAGCAAAGTGTTTGAAGTAGCAGTAGACACCTTTTTCAGTTGCAGCACCGACGATTCTAGCAGCGATACGACCCATTAAGAATGGATCAGCTGAGAAGTATTCGAAGTTACGGCCACCAAATGGAGAACGGTGTGTGTTACAACCACAGCCTAACCAACCCCAGTTAGCACCAGAGCCTTCTAAGCCGAGCATTTCACCACGTTCAGTGGCTAAGTCAACATTGAATGTTGCGGCAACGATTGGTTCACCAGCCCATAAGATACCATGCCATGTATTTGGACCATCGGAATCTCTTGTGCTTGATTTGCCAATTTCGTCCATTTTTGGGTTAGAGAAGTTGCCATTAGCGACAAAGTTTTCTAATTCATCATATGTCCATTGATTGAGGAATTCGACCCACTTTGGATCATCTTGTGGGACATGCTTCATTTCGGAGAGTTGAATACGATCGGCTTTAGCAAGAGCTTTTTCTTGTTGTGTCCAACCTAAGGCTTCAATATCTTCTTTGGATCTGTAAGCAGCCTTTGGAACGTATTCGTATTTGTTTTCGACTTCATTACCGTCTTTATCAAGAATTCTTTCAAGATCGAGATCGGCAAGGTTGAATTCGTGTGTTAAGAATTCTTCAACACGGCTACCTGCTTTAACCTTACGGTCTTCGAGTGTTGGGTGTGTTGGGAATGTCTTTTGGAAATCAGCACGACTCATGTGTGTGAATTCGATATCGTTTTCACCTGGTAAGGAGCTATAGAAACCTCTATCGGTGAAACGGTTTTCGACTTTATGACCTGTGAAACGGTCATTTTCGTATTTAATACCGGCTTTTTGGACTTTGAATTTCTTGGATTCGATGATGTTATGAGCATCTTTACAAAGTAATAATTCGTAATCGCCACCATCTAATTCATAGCCAGCAAATTTATTCTTGTTAGCGTCAGTGTAGTCATAGCTAGCGACATCTTGGAGATAGAAGCTTAATTTGACTGTTTCTGAGGCACCTGGATCTAACAATTGGGTTTTGGCGAACGCACATAATGTGTGATCAGCTTTTTCAATGCCACCTTTGGTATATGGAGCTCTCCAATAGAGTTGGACAACTTCTTTACCAGCAACATTACCAGTGTTCTTAACTTCGACTTCGACTTCAAGAGTCTTGGTGTTTTGGTTAAGGACTGAACCTTCTTTATAGTTCATGTTGGTAATTTTTTGTGAGAATGATGTATAGCTTAAGCCATAACCGAATGGATAGATAACACCAGTACCATCGTTATTTGTGCCGTCATACCAAGCATCAGCGTTAGCTTTGTTCTTCTTGGCCATATCGGCATAGACTGTTTCGTAGTAACGATAGTCGTAATAGATACCTTCTTCGTAGGAAACGTAAGAAGCTGGTTTAACACCGTTTAAGCCACCTTTAACAACTTTGAATTCTTCACCAGTAGCTTTACCACCTGGGAATTTGGTAATACCGAAGACAGAACCATCACCTTCCCAACGTGGGCTTTCTTTCTTGTTATAGTTCTTATCGGTACCAAGTGACATAATTGGGACACCGTTTTCATCAAGCATGGTGTCGTTTGGAATATAACATTGTTCACCATCAATGGTTTGTAAGTTTGTTTGAGCGTTATCAGCGAAGTTTTGATAGGTTGGATCTTGTGTGAAGTCACGAGCCCATGTATCAACTGTTCTACCGGATGGGTTAACAGTACCTCTTAAGATTTCACCAACGGCTTTTGTACCATCTTGACCAGGTGTACCAATCCAAAGCACGCCAACGATCTTGTCGTCATTAGCGAATTTATCGCATTGGAAGACGTTACCGGAGTTGATGATAACCACAACTTTGTTAAAGTTTTCGGTGACCATTTTGAACATATCTTCTTCGTTTTTGGAAAGTTCAAGATAGTGTCTTGTGGAGAAGCCATCAGCGTCGAAGTCTCTAGCGTCACATGTCTTTTCATCAGCACCTTCAGTACCCCAACGAGCAACAACGATAATCGCGGCGTCGTTGTATTGAGCAAATGATGCTTTGACATCATCGGTATAACTCTTTGCTGGTGTTTCACCAACTTGGTTGTAACCGGTACTGGAGTAGTTACCAGTGCTAACTTGTGGACCTTTACCGGACTTTTTTTCGTCCTTGTAGAAGCTTGTTAATGTTGGATTTAATTCGAATCCAGCGTTTTCTAATGATTGTTGAAGGTTCATACCACCTGAACCACCACCACCTGAGCCGCCGCCGTTATATGCGAGGCCAGTACTTGCTTTACCGAAAACAGAAATCTTGTTAACGGAATCTGCAGTAAATGGAAGAGCATTGTCTTTGTTTTTCATTAAGACGAAGCCTTCTTCAGCAATTTGAACGTTTAATGCTAATTCCTTTTTTTGAAGATCTGTTTTGTTGCCAACGAACCTGTTAAATGGTGCTTGAACTTCTTTCGCGAGTGTAACACCACCAGCTTGGCATGCAGTAAGCAATAAGCCAGCAAAGGCAACAGGTAAAATTAATTTTTTCTTCATATTATTTTCCTTTCTGTTATATTGCACAAGCTGTTGTCTCATCACGAGCACAACGCTATCAAATAATGCTTCCTAAAAGCTTATTCAAATCAAAAACGTATGCAATATGCCTTACACTTATATTCAAAATTATTTAGATATTAAATAATATGACAATCTTGTGATTTAACACTATACTAATATCTCACCGAGAAAAAAAGGAGAAGGGAGTCTTCTTTTTGGCCAGGAATGAATTGCTTTAACAAATCCTTAATTTAGCAACGCCAAACAATAAAAAAGTAAGGAGCAATCTAGAAAGGTTGCTCCTTGAACTTATTGGTTTTTATATGAGTTTAATTAATCTTCTTTTTTCTTTTTGAGAAGAAGAACGCCAGCGCCCGCTGCCATTAATGCGACGAGCATAGAAGAGACGGCAGTTATGTCACCAAAACAGCCTTTCTTGCCATTGTTTTTCACTTTCACTTCTGGGGAGTTAGCAAGAACGATAAGTTCAAAGCCCTTACCAACAACTGTCGCAGAAGTATTGCCTTCTAAACTCATAGTAACAAGAACGTGGATATTTTTGTTGCAAACATTGTCAAGCTTACCAGTAATATGGTTATCAGCAAATGTTAAACCTTCTGGTAAAGCGGTGAAGTCATCAATACTCACTTTTAAACTATTGATAGTCTTATTGTTATATGTACCACCAACTTTTAAATCACTTGGTAAAGTAATTTGAATATCAATGTTTTCGCCTTTTCTGACGACGTATTGACCCATTTCATTAGTGCCAGAGATTTCAATATCATTGACTTGTGCAATGAAGCTGCTGACATATTTGCTAGAACGAGCGTTCATCCAAATACATTGTTGCGCCATAGTTCTAACGGCATACCACCAAGAATATGATGGAATGATATCACCTTCATATTTGAATGTTGGACAGCCAAGTTCAGCATTCCATGAAGCGTTCATATCACCAGAGAAACTAGAACCATCTAATTGTTGGTTACAACCAGCAAGAAGACGATTGTTAATGTTTTCGTAGCAATTTCTATTGTGAGCGGAGTTACTATGGTGAGTCATATCGGAAATGATTGATCCTTTGAAACCCCATTCATTTCTTAAAACTTCAGTTAATAATGGGTAAGAAGCCGCTGTTTCCATTAAACCTAAGCGGTTATATGAAGACATGATACCTAAAGCTTTACCTTCTTGAATTGGAAGTTGGAAAGCTTTGAGATAAATCTCACGTAAGGCTTGTTCGTTAACGAATGCGGAAACACCTTCACGACCTTTTTCTTGGTCATTAACAGCGAAGTGCTTGAAGTAGCAGTAAACGCCACGATCAGTAGCACCAGAGACGACTCTACCGGAAATACGACCGGTTAAGAATGGGTCTGCTGAATAGTATTCAAAGTTACGACCACCAAATGGTGAACGATGGATGTTGACGCCTGGGCCAGCCCAACCTTGTGTACCTTGAATCTTGCCTTCCATACCAATGCATTCGCCTTGTTTTCTTGCTAATTCAACATTATATGTTGCGGCAACGATTGGTCCAGAAACCCACCACATGATTTTGAATCTTTGTGGACCATCACTATCGCCAGTACTTTCTTTACCGAATCTAGAGATAGCAGGGTTATGTGTACCACCACCGGAAACGAATGATAACATTTCAGAATAGGTCATTTGATCCATGAAGTCTTTCCATCTTGGATCGTCCATATCACTATTTAATAAATCAGTTACTTTAATAGAAACTGCGCCACTTGTATCACTGGCTTGTGTCCAACCTAAAGCTTCGATGTCTTCTTTGGTCTTATATGCTTCTTTTGGCATATATTCATATGTTTTTTCAACATCGATATCCGCTAAAGAGAATTCGTGAGTGTAGAATTCTTCAACACGGCTATTTTCACCTAATGTTCTATCTTCGATTGTTGGGTGAGTTGGGAATGTCTTTTCGAAGTTTTCACGGCTCATTTGAGTGAATTCGATATCATCTTCGCCTGGAAGACTGCTAAAGAATCCAGCATTTGTGAAACGGTTTTCAACTTTATTGCCGGTGTAACGGTCAACAGCATATTGAAGACCTTTCTTTTGGACTTTGAAATCAACAGTTTTAATTTCTTCGTGAGCGTTTTTACCAAGCACGATTTGATAATTACCACCATCTAATTCATAACCGGCAAAGCCGTTCTTGTTAGCGTCAGTATAGTCGTAGTTAGCGACATCTTGTAAATAGAATTCTAATGTGAGTTCTTGTGATTCATCTTTTTGTAAAACATCGGTTTTAGCGAAAGCACAGAGAACTTTACTAGCTTTTTCAATGCCACCTTTGATATATGGGGCACGGAAATAGAGTTGCACCACTTCTTTACCAGCAGTATCACCGGTGTTAGTCACTTTAACTTTGACTTCCACTTTGGTATCTGGATTAGTAATTTCCTTACTTGGTAAATTTGTGGAAACAATTTCTTGAGAGAAATTAGTATAACTTAAGCCATATCCGAATGGATAAACAACACCTGTTTCGCCATTATACCAGCCATCAGCGTCTTGTTTACTAGCCTTCATATCGTCATACTTTGTTTCATAATAACGATAGTCATAATAGATACCTTCTTCATAAGAAACATAAGCGGAAGGTCTCACACCATTTAAACCACCTTGGACGACTAAATTCTTTTCGTCAGCCCAGTTTGGTTTATTATGGTCTTTATAACTCTTATCGGAACCAAATGACATTGTTGGTGTGCCATCAGCGTTGAACATGGTATCTTGCGCTGCATAAATGGCATTACCTTTGTCATCGGTAGTTGGATTTGTTTGGGCATTATCAGCAAAATTTTGGAATGTTGGGTCTTTAGAGAAGTCCCTCGCCCATGTGTCAACAGTGTGACCTGATGGGTTCACTTCGCCAGAAAGAATTCTGCCTAAAGCACCTGGGCCGACATCACCTGGGTTACCAATCCATAAAACAGCGGAAACTTTTTCATCATCTTCAAAAGCGCCACATTCAAAAACGTTACTGGAGTTCACCACAACGATAACATGGTTGGTGTGCTTTTTAATTTCATTAAATAAGTCTTCTTCGTTTTTGGATAATTCAAGCGCGTGTCTTTCAGTGACCGGATCACTTGTGCTATCACGAGCATCAACGGCTTTTAAGTCACAGCCTTCACTACCTTGACGGGTAATAAGTAAGATAATCGCATCGTTGTATTCATCCATTGAGTTCAATTCAGTAGATGAATATGACTTTAATGGTGTTTCACCAATTGTGGAATAGTTCACGCCATCCCATTTGTTTGGGTTAGCATCACTTCTACCACTGCCGGATTTGCTGCTGCTGCTGTAGAACGAGACTAAAGTTGGGTTGACCACACAGCCAACTTGTTCTAATGATGATTGGATGCTAAATGATTTAACACTGCTATCGACGTTACCACCACCAGAACCGGTACCACCTCTAACGAAATTAGCGGAACCCTTACTAGCAATAGAGACTTTTGCACCTTGAGTGTTCATTGGCAAGAAGCCATCATTTTTCAAAAGTACAAAGCCTTCATCCGCGATTTGAGCGCCAATTTTTGATGCATAAGCCACGTAATCACTTTTGTTACTGGCTTCACCAAACATTTGAGCGTTCACTTCTTCTGCGTTTCTACTAATAGCCAAAGGTAAAGCTAACGCAGCAAGAAAAATTGGAATTAAAATCTTTTTCTTCATTTGTTACTCCCTTTCAAAAAGAATGTATGTTTTTTGTCTGTTTCAATATGAATACAAACGTGTTCTATTTAATTATCGTTCTTTTCACTAAAAAATAATATATTTTTGTTAATTTTGTATTGTTTTAGATAAGAAAAAAGAGAAGTAAGTAATGTACTTGCCTCTCAATTTAATTAAACTAGTTACTTTTGAAAGTAAAGCTTATGAGCGTAGCCAACCGGCTCTTCGGTAACATTAATACCAAGCGCGGTTAATGTTCTTAAATCCGCATCGGATAAAATGCATGAGCAATGTGCTTCGCTGCCTTTAAGCTTTGGAATTTGCTTAAGCGCTAATTCGGCTAATGGGTTGCTATTAGCTTGAATAGCTAAGGCAATTAAGATTTCTTCCGCTCTAATACGTGGGTTTTCTTTCTTTAATGGACCAGTTTTTAAATCCGCCATTGGGGTAACCACGTGTGGTGAAATAAGATGGATACTATCATCAATCTTACCTAATACCTTTAATGTATTAAGAAGCATTGCCGCTGGAGCGCCTAATAATCTAGAACGTTTACCAGTGATGATCTTGCCATTAGGCAATTCAATAGCGACCACTCTTTCTTTACACTTCTTAGCTTTTTCAAGACAGGCATTAACGCACTTTCTATCCGCGGTAGTCACACCCACTGCGGTCATTAATGATTCTTCTTTAGTAATTGTGTCATCATCAAACTTACCTAAGTAGACATTCTTTTTAGCTTGATAATATCTTCTAATGATTTCTTGCTTACTTGCTTCACAAGCCGCTTCATCATTAACAATCGCGAAGCCCACCATATTAACACCCATATCGGTTGGAGATTGATATGGAGAAGAACCATAAATCTTTTCAAAGATGGTCTTTAATAATGGGAATGTTTCAATATCACGGTTGTAGTTTGTGGTGGTTAAGCCATACGCTGCTAAGTGATATGGGTCAATCATATTGACGTCCGCTAAATCGACAGTCGCCGCTTCATAAGCTAAGTTGACTGGATGTGGTAATGGAAGATTCCACACTGGGAATGTTTCATATTTCGCATAACCTGATTTGATACCACGGTTCATATCATGGTATAACTGGCTAAGACAGACCGCCATTTTACCTGAACCAGGACCTGGAGCGGTCACAACGATTAATGGTTTTGTGGTTTCAACATATTCGTTCTTTTCAAAGCCATCACTACCGAAAACAGAGACTAAGTTATGTGGATAACCCGCGATTGTGTAGTGTTTATAAACCTTGATACCGTTCTTTCTAAGTTTAGTGGCAAAGGTTTTTAAAACAGGACTTTCTTCATAGAAGCAGAAGACCACACTACTGACGTATAAGCCAGCGGCTTGATAAGCATCAATAAGTCTTTCAACTTCTGATTCATAGGTGATGCCTAAATCGTTACGAACTTTATTTGTTTTAATGTCGTTAGCGTTTACCGCCATCACGATTTCCGCATCATCCTTTAATGTTAATAACATTTGGAGTTTTGAATCTGGTTCAAAACCTGGAAGAACTCTACTCGCATGGTAGTCATCGAATAACTTACCACCGAATTCAAGATAAAGTTTTCCGCCGAAGGATTTAATGCGCTTTAAAATCTCCTGACGTTGGATTTTCAGATATTCTTTATTATCAAATGCTAATTTCTTTTTATTCGTCGGCATAATTGTCAAAGTATCCTTGGATTAAGACAACTGGTGTACCTTTATCACCAGAACCACTTGTTAAGTCACAAAGTGAACCTAATAAGTCAGTGATTTGTCTTGGAGTTGTGCCTTCGCTAGCCATTTTACCAACGAGGTCTTTTTCTTTAGCTTTGATATCATCTTTAATCGCATCAGCGAGTTCTTTACCTTTTAAGCCTTTATAGGCATTGTCCGCTAAATATTTGAGTTTTAATTCGTTTGGTGTACCTTTTAAGCCCACTGTATGGAATGGAGAAACAACTGGGTCTGCTAATTCCCAAATCTTACCTTGTGGATCTTTAAATGCACCATCACCGTACACCATAACTTCAAAATGTTTACCAGTTTTTTCTAATAAGTCTTTTTGGACAGCTTCCACGAGTGGTTGACCATCACGTGGGAATAATTTAACTGTTTCTTCAGTGGCCTTATTAGAACCTAATAAACCATACTTTTCGTTATAGCCACTACCATTGATTGGAGCGTTTAAGATATCGTCTAACGCTAAAACTAATTCAGCGCCTTTATCATTTAATAAACGCTTAGTGGCAAATCTTGTATGAATATCACATGTTAAGATTTTCTTGGTGTAGTTAAGAATTGCTTCAGCGCGGTTAGCAAAGATAACAACAGCTTCAGCGCCTTGTTCTTCAATTAACTTTTTGTAGTAATCAACATAGTCAACACCAGTGAATTCATGGACTCTATAACCAAATAATTCACGATATTTTTCTAAAGTTAAGATATCACTATATGGATTGATACCCGCTTCATAGACTTGATCAGCGGTAATTAAAGCATTACCAACTTCATCACTTGGATAAGAAAGCATTAAATAAACTTTCTTCACGCCACGGGCGATACCTTTTAAAAGAATAGCGAATCTATTTCTACTTAAAATAGGAAAAATGACCGCTACTTCGTCGCCACCGGTTTTTGCTTTTACATCGGTCGCGATATCATCTACCGAGGCGTAATTTCCTTGGCAGCGGGCGACGATACTTTCGGTGATTGCGACAACATCGCGATCATGGAATTTGAATCCTTCATTTTCTGAGGCCTTTAAAACTGATTCGACAACAATCTCTCTTAAGTTGTCACCAGTTTTGAGGACGGGGAGTCTGATACCCCTAGATGTCACACCAACACATCTCATAATTTGTTTCTCCTTAAATTATTTATTTCCCTTTTTCTCTTTTTCGAGAATATTTCTAGCGATATAAACACCACATGCACCCGCTTGGGCTAAGCCACGGGTTAAGCCCGCACCATCACCACCGACGTAGAGGTTCTTAATATCTTTAACTTCTAACTTGTTGTCGATTTCTGGGTGAGCGCTATAGTATTTAGCTTCAATACCATAGAGTAATGTGTGTTCAGTGGCGATACCAGGAGTGATATGGTCTAAGACTTGAATCATTTCAATGATGGCCTGCATGGTTTTTTGTGGCATACATAAGGCCAAGTCACCTGGAACAGCTTCTTTTAATGTTGGTCTCACAAAGCCTTCGTTTATACGTTTAACTGTACTACGTCTGCCTTGTTTGATATCACCAAAGCGTTGGACTAAGACAGAACCACACGCTAATTGGTTAGCTAAGGATGAGACTTTTAAGGCATATTCATTTGGCTTTTTAAATGGCTCTTCAAAGTGATGAGTCACTAATAAGGCAAAGTTTGTATTTTCACTAGATAAGGATGGGTCATTATAGGAGTGACCATTAACATTAACAACACCTTGGTAGTTTTCCATAACAACGTGACCACCTGGGTTAGAGCAGAATGTTCTAACTGTGCTACCAGTGGAGGCTTTATAAATAAACTTACCTTCATATAAGTTCTTATTAATTTCTTCCATGACCATGTTTGGACATTCAACACGGACACCAATATCAACTTGGTTTTGTGTCATTTCCACACCAAACTTTTCAAAGAGGTTTGTTAACCATTGGCTACCTTCACGACCAACCGCGAGTAAAACATAGTCAGCATTGATGACTTCATCTTTATCGGTAATCACACCTTTAACAACATGGTCTTCCACAATGACGTCTTTAACGGCTGTGGAGAACATGCAGTCAATTTTATTTGCTAAATCTAAATAGATTCTGGTTAAGATTTTTAAATTTTCTTCAGTACCTAAGTGTCTAACTTTACTATGCAAGAGCTTTAAGCCCACAGACATGGCTTTCTTTTCAATTTCTCTCACTTCTTTAGTGTATGGGTCAGTAATAACTGGAGTAGCACCATACTTAAGGTTGATTTGGTCAACATAGTCAATTAAGCCCATGAGATCATCACGGTCCATATAGTCTTGTAACCAACCACCGAATTCAGAAGTGATATTGAATTTACCATCAGAATAAGCACCCGCACCACCAAAACCATTAGTGATTGAGCAGGCTGGGAAGCATTCTTGATAGCCTTTAGTGTTTCTTGGACACTTTGTTAATTTATGTTCTAAAACTGGGCAATGTCTTTTCTCGATAGAAAGACCTTTATCGATAAGGAGAACTTTTAATTTAGGATTTTTATTTACTAATTCGTAAGCGCAAAAATAGCCACTTGGACCAGCACCAACTATGACGACATCGTATTTCATACAGGTATCTCCTTCAGTTCTCTTTTCACAAAGAAAAAACACTAATTTAGTATACCTTATGCGTGCGCTACTGTTAATAGGTTTTTATATTTTAAAAAGAAGACTTTTAAGCGAACTAGGCGGAAACAAAAACAGCCAAAATAGGCCGTCTATCATATAAAAAACTCTGTTGCTTACGCAACAAAGTTAATGTTCTTAATAAGTGAATATATCTAATACATCAATATCTGATGTCACGTTATCAATAATACCCCGTGCCACTAATTTAGAACCCTCATATAATTCAAATTCTGTACCTTTAAACAAAATTGGAGGGGCAATTAAGTTATTTAAAAATCTCATATACGCGCTTGTGGTGTTATCACTCGTCTTTTCATAGTTATAACAAATGATGGACCAAGCACCGCCGTCTTCAAAAGCAACTTGGCCGTTTATACCAACAATAGGTGCGTATTTCTTATTCTTCATTGGAATGCCACTTTTTCTACCACCATTTTCTGGTGAAGTCCAAGTTAACGAGGCTTCGTAAGCAATATTATCAAAAGCGCCTATGTGAAGCCCGATATATTCCCAATCTTCGAGTTCTTTTTCATCAGTGGTTTTAGAACCTAAGTCATCTAACTTGAAAGCAAAAATCAAGAATTCTCTGTAGAAATGTTCTATACCATCTTTGATCTTTTTTAATAAATACTTCTTAAGCTCTTGTGGATATTTTTCTAAAATCATGACCGCTGCAGGCAATGATTGATCCCAGTCTTCTCGTTTTTCTTCCATATAGGTAATAAGTTCTTTAAAACTTCCTAATGGTAATTTGTAGAAACCATTTTCTGGACCGCTGCCATAATCATACATTGGATGAGGTACCCATTCTGAACCATCTTTTTCATTGAAGTATCTTCCATCTTTTTCCACTAAACCAAAATCTTTCGCGGTAGTTTTATCACGTTTGGTGCTCATTAAGAACTTTCTATCTTTTGGAATAGTCATTAAGATGTCATACGCTGAAGCGTTGTCATCATGATATCTAATTGTGGAAATTAATTTATTATCACTGATGCGACGAATGACTCGGAATTCTACTTCATTAGTGGAAAAGCCGCGGGTACGAACCATACGTTTTTCGTTCTTAACTACCACATCATCTCTTTTATATTTAATAGTAATAAAGAAATAACGAATGCTAAATTCTTCGTCATTAAAGCTAATCTTCCAAGTTAAGTAATAAATATAAGCGATAGAAAAAGCAACCCAAGGTATGCCAAACACAAATGCGCCGATAATGCGGTCATTGCCTTGTGAGAAAATAACAAATAAGGCAATCACGATAGCAGCGGCAATTAAGCAGGCACCTAAGATAGCCATGACTTTTTTATTTCTTCTGATAACTTGGATTTTCATAAATATATACCAAATGAATGATAGCAATATTAAGTGTTGTTCTCAATATTTTTCAAAGAAAAAGACCGGATTTTACTCCGGTCTTAT
>CAMIVH010000006.1 GCA_946401755.1 uncultured Caryophanales bacterium
TTTGGATAATGTTCATCAGTAGAAACAAGTTCGAATAAATCCGCGTGAAGTTCATCTCTGATAATTTCCGCTAGATTAGCGGTATTACCTTTGGTTAACATGCCATTAGCTTGAAACCCTTTAGCGGAGAAATAGACCACTAATTTGTCAGTGTTTTCTTTCGCGGCTGTGAAGTACTTGCTCTTTTTTGTTTTCATTTACCTTCCTCTCCTTTCTCTTTTCTTTTCGGTCCAAAAGAAAGCAATATCTTACATTATTCTTTTACTTTAGTAAAGAGTAGATTTTAGAATATTTTTCACTATTATTTTTTAGTGAGAATTTATCTAGATAAATTAATAAAAAAGTCCTGAAATTAATCAGGACGTTTTATTTAGCTTTGGTGCGCTTGACGCGATTTAAACGCGTGACCTCAACCTTCGGAGGGTTGCACTCTAATTCAACTGAGCTACAAGCGCAGTAATAATTATACACAATTCAAACAAAAAAGAACCACTCTCCAAATCGAAGAATGGCTCTTTTCTTAAAAACAATAAATTAATCTAAAAGGTTGTTATCAAGAATGACGTTAGCGTAGGCCATACCTAAGCGCACACAGTCATATGTCTTGTAGTGGTAATTATCAACACCACCTTCAACATCGCCACGATCAGGATTGATGTTTAATTGCATCTTTTCTTGACCATCTTCGTGCATATATGAAGTATTGATAACAAAGTTATTTTCTTTTTCTTGGGCTAATAAATCTTTTTGCTTATTAACGGTTAAATCGGTGTTTGCACCATATGGGCTTCTTGGGCCATCGTAGATGTAGCCATCAACGAAGGCAATGTTTTGACCATCACCATCAACAGCATAATCAGCATATTCATCTCTGAATCTTTCCACTAAGCTGCCTAAGTCATCTTTATAAGTGTTGCTACCTGAATCGGATTCACCTTGATGCCATAAGAAACCTTTGATAACAGGAATCTTACCGAGTTCTTCTTCAATGTACTTGAGGTTATTGTTCACAAATGGAGCAAAGTATGTTTCATAAAGATTATTATCTTTATTGTAACCATTGAATGTATCATTGTGTCCCCAGTTAGGCGCACTGTTTCTAAAGCCTGAGCCAGAGAAAGCACATTTAATGAAATAGATTGGGTTTTCTTCAGAAGCGTGAGCTTTTAAGACCATGGACATACCGATTTCTGGACCCATGAATCTTTCTTGGCTACCCATTGCAACATTAGTTGGCATAAACTTGCCCGCTAATTTGTCCGTTGTATTTGAAGCATGAGCGGCATTTGGTCCACTTGGTGGATAGAAACCATAGTAACTTGTCAAGACTTCTGGGACACCAGGGGCGTTTTTGGTAACGTTACCATCTGCGTCTTCAAAAGGTGTGATATCGAGGTCTAAGTTATAATCTTCGTTTAACTTTTCAAAGGCATTTCTTAACCATTGATCACCTTTATCACTAACATAAGTAGTCGAACCTTCCATGTTAGATTGGCCAGATAAGACAAAGACATTAACGTGGTTGTCTGGTTCTGGTTGTGAGCTAGGTTGGGTGTGATTACACGCCACTAAAGAGGTAGCCACTAAAGCACCTAAAAATAAAAGTCTCTTTTGTAATTTCATAATTACGTCTCCTATTTGTTTTGTTTGAGCACAATTATTATACATTAATCTTTATTTAATAAAATATTGATTTTTGGCATTATTTTGCATTTTTTATTTGCTTTATTTTTTTATTAAAGATATATTGATGATAGAGAGATTATCGTTTTGAGAGTTAATCTATCATAGTGTTATGAGTTTAAAAGATGTAAAAATGAATTTTTTAGTCGACATCGCAACAGATTTGTTTATCTGTCGCTCTATTCAAGATGTCACCATCAAGGATATCGCGGTGTCCGCTCAGGTGGGTGAAGCCACCATTTACCGTTATTTTGGTAAGAAACAAGCAATCGTTATTTCTTCAGCGATGAAGTTACAAAAAGAAGTTAATACTTTGTACTTCAAGCTTGATGAAGGAAGAACAGGATTTGAAAAACTTAAGATTTTCTATCTCAGTTATCTTCAAATCTTCGTTAACCATCCAGAATTCTACAAGTTTATTAATGAGTTTGATTCATTCATTAGTAGCGAAGATCCAGGAACCGCTGACATCATCGACCCATATGAAACGGTTGTTGGTCAGTATGAAAAAGTCTATATGAAAGCTTATGAAGAAGGCTTAAGAGATGGTTCCGTTAAAGAACAAAGAGATATCTCAATGTTCTACTTCGCCACCACTCACGCATTATTAGAGCTTTGTAAGAAGCTTTCCATCAAAGCGGCTGTGCTCAATCAAGACAAAGTCATTGAAAAACAAGCACAAGTTGAATGCATGATAGACATTATTCTATCAACACTTAATAACAATTAATCGGGGACATAATTTAAAAAGGGAGACAAATTATGAAAAGATTATCAAAAAAGCAAATGATTATTTTTGCCATCGGCCAATTAGGTTGGTCGATGCTTTCTGGCATCATCAGCGCTTGGTTAGTTTATTATTTCTTACCAAATAGCGAAAGTTTAAAATCTGGTGCTATTCCATACTTAGTTCCAGGCTTATTAGGTGGCTTTATCACAGTCTTAGGTATCATTACTGCGACTAGCCGTATTTTTGACGCTGTGACAGATCCACTTATTGCTTCATTGTCTGATAGAAGTAAGAATCCAAAAGGTAGACGTATTCCATTTATGAAGTTTGCGGCTATCCCACTATCAATCGTCACATGTTTATTATTCTGCGTTGATTTTGGTAGATATGATGGTAACTTAGGTTGGCTCAATATCTTATGGGTCTCTGTCATGATTATTTTGTTCTATTTATTCATGACCATGTACTGTACACCATACAACGCTCTTATCTCTGAGTTTGGCAAAACTCAAGAAGATAGAATGTTCATTTCCACTGCTATCTCATTAACATTCTTTGCCGGTACATTACTTGCTTATACACCATTCGTTTTTGCTGGTGTATTACAAGGAGCTGGTGTTTCATTTGCATGGAGTTATCGTATATGCTTTATCGTCTTAGCGGTTATCTCCTGTGTCTCAATGTTAATTCCAACATTCTTATTAAACGAAAAAGAATTCGTGGAAACAAAGCCAAGTGAAGAAAACGTTATGAGATCCTTAATCTCCACTTTCAAGAACAGAGATTTTAGAACATTCTCACTTTCTGACATCATGTACTGGGTTGGCTTAACCATGTTCCAAACTGGTTTACCATTCTTTGTCACAGTCTCTATGGGCTTTAATGAATCATTAACCATGGTCTTTATGGGTGCGATGACAGTCTTAAGTGCTTGCTTCTACCCATTCGTTACCGCGTTAGTTAAGAAGTTTGGTAAAAAGAAACTTGTTATTGCTGGTTTCTTAGGCTTAGCTATTTGCTACGCAATTACCGCAGTTAGTAGCGTAACTGGCATTTGCCCAACAGGTAGCGCGGAAGATCCTGCAAATGGACTCAGCTGGTTATTCGGTATTTTAATTACCGTGATTGCCGCTTTCCCAATGGCTTTATTAGGTATCATACCTCAATCTATCGTTGCCGACGTTGCAGAAGCTGAAGCCGTCACTACTGGTCAAAATAGAGAAGGTATGTTCTTTGCCGCTCGTACATTTGCGATGAAATTTGGTCAAAGTATCGCCATGGTCTTATTTACCTCTTTAGCCATCATTGGTGTTAAACAAGGTGGCGTTGATGCTGAAGGTAATGTTATTAGTGATATTACCGCTGGTAAATTTGGCTTAATGATTGCCGCTATCGTCGCGGTTGCCTTCTGTGTATTAGGCGCAGTTATCCTTCTCTTCTATAGAGAAAAGAAAATCATGAAAACCATCGCTAAAGAAGGCGATGAAGCTTTCATGAAAGCTATTGAAAACGAAAAAGAAGTCGGTGAAAAAGCCGAATAATTATAGGTAATAATATGCGACTTGTCTATTTTAAGAATGGTCATAAACATACTATTACATCAAGTAATGCTGATGTAGCAATTAATACCGTTAGAAATGGTAATAGAACAATTGTTAGTGTTACCGCTAACGAAGAGATCATCCTCCATAAAGCGGATGTCTCTTATCCATGCCACATCAATTACAAAGACTTATATTTCCTCAATGGTTATCAGTCTTGGACTGATACTAAGGAGTATAAACTAAGGGAAAGACTTAGAAACATTAAGAAAAGCCCACACATTATCTCGCATATGTTTGCGATGGATAAGTATGGAGATGCTTCTTTCTACAACTATTCAATTAGAAAGAGCCATGGCTATGATGTCTTTTATAGCAAGGGTAAATATGAATCATTCATTTATAACCTTAACTATAAGATTGCCTACTTAATCATTGAATTAATTAAAGATAGGAGTAGCATCCACCTTATTAGTGATGTCCGTGGTCTTAAAGTCAGCAAGGGACAAAGCGTTAATATCTTTGACTACTGCTACTACGATAACTTTGAAAAAGGCTTAATGGCGTTCTGGGATGCTTTCCCAAAAAGAAACGTTAAGAAATTGTTTGGCTATACCAGTTGGTATAACTACTATCAAAACATTAACGAAGAAATAATCTTAAGAGATTTAGAAGCTTTAGATAGTCGCTTCAATCTCTTCCAAATCGATGATGGTTATGAAACATTTGTCGGTGACTGGTTGGATGTTGATCCAGTGAAGTTCCCAAATGGCTTAAAGCCAATTATCGATAAGATTCACAAAAAAGGGTTCAAGGCGGGCTTATGGCTCGCTCCGTTTGCCGCGGAAACCAAATCTCGCTTATTTTCTGAACATCCAGATTGGATCAGAAAGGATCGAAGAGGGAGACCGATCAAAGCGGGAGGAAACTGGTCAGGGTTTTATGCCCTTGACCTCGACAATCAAGAAGTCATTGCTTATATCAAGGAATGCTTAGTCCATTACATGGACATGGGGGTAGACTTCTTTAAGCTTGACTTCTTGTATGCGGCGGCACTACCTGAGTATGAAAATAAGACTAGATGTATGGTCCAAGATGAAGCTTATCAATTTTTAAGAGACATCTTAGGTGACCGTCTCATCTTAGGCTGTGGTGCCAATATTATTAACTCCTACGAACATTTCGATTACTTACGTGTGGGCCCAGATGTCTCATTAGAATTTGATGACGTATTCTATATGCGCTTATTTCATAGAGAAAGAGTGTCAACGAAAGTCACGATTCAAAACACCATCTATCGTTCATTTATGAACAACCACTTATTCGGTAATGATCCAGATGTCTTCTTACTTAGAGATGAAAACATTAAGTTAACACTTCATCAAAGAGAAGCCTTAAGCAAGATTAACGCTTTATTTGGCAGTGTGCTGATGACTAGTGATGACATCGCTAATTACGATGAAGGCAAAAAGAAACTCTTACAAGAGACATTCGAAATATTCGAAAACGCGCATAACCGTCGATATATTACCAAAGGTAATCTTATCCACATCAGTTATGAACTAAACGGTGAACTTAAACACTTCACCTATAACATTAAGAAGGGAGTATTAACCAATGATTGATAGAACTTCTAGTATCTTTAATAACAAAATGAGTCAAAAGGTTATTAAAGGGGCTAATAAAAGCAAAGCAAAATACATTAAGAAATATGGTGATGACTCCACCGCTGACTATAAGATTTCTTTTAAAGAAATTCCTACATTAGATTTTATCGGTGCGAATAATATCGTTTTTGGTGAAGAAAACCAAAAGTTTGAAGATAACGCTTTAATCGTCGGCAATATCAGAATGGGCTTCGGCCACTACCGCATCTCTATTGCGATGGCTAGTGCAGCAAGAGCCTTAGGCTATAAGCCATATTGGTTAGATTTAGCAAGTTTTGATGCCACAGGCAGCAAGATGATTAGAGAACAAAACGATATGTACTCTTTAGCGTCTCGTATCTCTCAAAAATCTAAGTTATTTAATAAGATTGTTTGGGAACCACTTAATAGTGAAGGCTTTAAAAAGATTAGCTACAACGCCAAAGACCAAAGAAATAGCGAACTATTAGTGCCTATTTTTAAGAATATTGATAAAGATATCCCATATATTGCCACTCACGTCTGGCCAAGCCAAGCCGCAGTCCATGCGGGTATGACACATGTGGTCAATGCTATTCCAGATAACTGGCCAATGGGTTTACATCTAAGTGAAGGTGCAATTCACACTGTTCAAACACCATTTGCCTATTTTGGTTATAAAACCTTGAATGGTTTTGATAAGAAACTACTTAATGGCATTCCTGAAGATCAACTTAAGATGGCTGGTTGCTTTATTGACCACGAACTATTAGTGGATCTTGAAAACGACAATAAACGTCGAAAAGAAAGAATCGCTAATGGTAAACCACTACGTATTTTAATGACTGTTGGTGGCGCTGGAGCGGGTTTTGATATGTTCTTAGCGATGGTTAAACATCTCATCCCATACGTTAAGGAAAATAAGGTTACCTTATTCATTAACTTTGGCGACCACCTTGATGTCTATCACAAATTAGTTAATAAAGTGAAAGGCATCCAAACACAAAACTTCTTTAATGAATATACTAAGTTAACTTACTTCGTAAAGAATATTAAAGAAGGCGATGCTTCTGGTATCTACGCTATTTATAACAAAGATATCTTTGAAGCAGTTTATTCCACTAATTTATTAATGCCAGTGACTGATTTACTAGTTACTAAGCCAAGCGAGCTAGCGTATTATCCAATTCCTAAACTCTTTATGCGCCACATCGGTGGTCATGAAGTCTATGGAGCAATTAACGGCAGGGAAAATGGCGACTCTACTCCAGAATGCCCTACTGTTAAGGAAGTTAACGCGATGCTCGACCGTTTAATCAGTGATAAGGAATTGATTCCTCACATGTGTGACCAAATAGACGCACTCAAAAAAACTGGTCACTATAACGGTGCTTACGAATGTGTTAAGTTAGCCGTTGGTAAGTAATAAACCACTCCTTTCTCCTTGGTCACGCCGCTAGAAGCGTGACCTTTTTTCTTTGCTAAAATCTTATCATTTTGGCGTTTTTGTATAGTGATTCTCGATAAGCATTTATTTATGAAAAATCATACCTTACAATATTTGCGATTTTAGGAGGGTTACTATGAGTGTACTTAGAATTGAACATGTCACTAAGGAATTCAATCTAACTTTACGTCAAAGACAAAAGCAAAAAACTAACGCTAAAACATTAGTGGCTGTTAATGATTTGTCTTTTGAAGCAGTTCCTGGCGTGATATATGGTTTACTTGGCCCTAATGGTGCGGGTAAGACCACTACTTTAAGAATGATTGCATCATTAATCAAACCAAAAAGTGGTTCGATTTATTTGGATAATAAAGAAATCAATGAAGATATTTATGAATATCGTAAGAAAATTGGTTTCTTAACAAGTGAGCTTAAACTTGATGGTTTCTTCACACCTGCTGACACCATTACATATATGGGTAAGTTATATGGGATGAATGATGAAGAAATCAATATGAGAAAGAACATCTTATTTAGATCGTTTGGTGTTGATAAATTCCAAAATACCCCAATTAAGGATTTATCCACTGGTATGAAACAAAAAGTTTCATTAGCGATTTCCCTATGCCATGACCCAGATGTCATCATTTTCGATGAACCTACTAATGGATTAGATGTTATCGCCGCTAGAGACGTTGAAGAATTCCTCGTCAATCTTAAAAAAGAAAACAAGATTATTATTATTTCCACTCACATCTTCTCTTTAGTGGAAAAGCTCTGTGACCATGTTGGTATCATTATCAGCGGTAAGCTCGTCAAAGACGCGCCACTTAAAGAGATTCAAAAGAAAGGATCTTTGGAAGAAGTATTCTTCAAATTATATGAGGAGGCTAATGTAAATGCGTAACGTGTTAACTATTTTCCTTAAAGAACTCAAAAGAGTTTTCACCGATAGAAGAATGCTTATTAGCTTATTCCTACCAGGTGTCCTCATCTATTTTGTCTATACTTTGATGGGCACTGTGATGACCAAAGTGGTTACACAGAGTTCCACGAAAGACACCACTTTCCAAGTGGCTTATACCGATAACTTCAATAGCAGTAAAACAGCAGGTCAATTACCAAAATTAATGACCTATGTTGAAGCCACAATTAAAGGTAGTACAAACAACAACAAAGTGGAATTTAAAGAATTTACCACTGGTGAATTAGATTCTTATAAAGAAGAATTAAGAGCGGGTAAATACCACTTGGTGGTATCATTCTCTGAAGATTTTGAAAATAAGCTCGGTGATAATACCGCACGTAACAACGTTGATATTTTCTACAATGGTGATTCTAGCGCTTCATCTGATTTATATAACTTTGTGAGCCAAGTCGTTGGTGTGTCTTACACTAACTACACCGTTAACTTAAATGGACAAGTCGCGGCAAATGTTGGTGATAAAGATATGATGGCAATGAAGATTGCAGCGATGATTATCCCAATGGTCACTATTTCTATCTTATTCTCCACTGTCCTCAGTTTATGTCCTGAAGCGATCGCGGGTGAAAAAGAAAGAGGCACTCTTGCTTCATTATTGCTCACACCTATTAAACGTGGTGAGTTTGTTGCGGGTAAAATCTTATCCTTATCCACCACTGCAATTGCCTCTGGTATTGTTTCATTTACTGGTTTAATTCTTTCTATTCCTAAGTTAATGGGTGGATTTAATATCACGATTTCACCAGTTGATGGCATATTGCTCTTCTTATTAGTGGTGACAGTCTTACTCTTATTCGTCGCTATCGGTGTCTTTATTTCCGCTTTAGCTAACACCGTTAAAGAAGCAGCGGGTTATCTCTCGCCAATTATGATTGTCTTTATGCTATTTGGCATGGCTCCTTCATTATTTGGCTTTGACCAATGGTATTTATCATTTGTGCCAATTCTTAACGTCTGCGTGTCTATTAACGCCTTACTTAATGGTGCGGAGAACTTATTACTGTTCTTTGGTCTAACTGTGGCCTCCACGATTGTCTATACAGGCTTATTGATGTTTGGGGTTACGAAATTATTTAATAAAGAACGAGTGGTCTTAGGACAATAACTGTTTGCAACAAAAAAGATAGTCGAGCAATTCGGCTATCTTTTATTTTAGTTTCATTACTAGTCCCTATCGGATGATGGTCTAGCGGTCTTTTTAACTTCGCTATATAAGAAGATATCTTTTCTTCCTAAAATGTGGAATGAGTTATTTCTTACATAAGAAGAGGCACCATATTGGAAGCTGACATTCTTATTCTTCTTCACCATGACTGCTAAGATGATTGAGGCAACACCTGCACCGAGGATAAGGCCAGCCACTAAGAATGGAACGAGATATTGGGCAATAGCACCAATACCGGTGAATAAAGCGGTAATTCCTAGGAAGAATAAACTCCAGAACAGAATAGCTTTACCAACAGAAACTGGTAAGTTACCAGCAATTTTACCGGTTTGACCATTGACGGCGAAGCGGTATGGCTTTTCTTTCCATTTAGTATTTAAGATCCAAACTGGATATAAAGCATATTGCGCGTTAGTGTTACTTAGTTGAATTTGAGAATTAACACAGTTAACGTTTTCATAACCATGAATATCGCTTCTAAAAGCTTGGATTGTGCCTTCACGGAAACGCGTGGTCGCTCTTTGGAATGTCTCGTCTTTACTAACGTCATATCTATCCGCGGCAAAGCCCGCTAAATAGCCAGCGTTAAATGGGACGGCTTCGTTACAGTCATATGGTTCGATGGATTCCATTAATTGGTCTTCCATCTTTTTACTACCATCAACTGGAACGTGATCAAAGGCGATTTCACCATCTCTAACTAGAGAATAGTATTTAGTTTCTTCGTAGTCGTATTTAGAATCAGACCAACTACGAGTCTTTTCACCTTTAAATCTCACTCTACCAGCAACGTCAGCGTCGAATAGCCAGAATGGAACATATAAAGGTTTAACTTCAGTAATGACATTATCTTTAGAGAACGAACCTGGTAATAATGGTTTTTTCTTAAAGAAGGATTTTAAACTACCTAAAACGTTTTCCTTATCTTGTTTAAATGGAATAACAAGATTTGGCTTTAAATCGCCTGCAAGTTGTTTAGAAACGAGGATATTGTTACCACAATAAGGGCAGCAAGTTGAGGAAGAAGTTTCATCAACAATGATTTCACCACCACAAGATTCACAAGAGTATACTTTCATACCCTTCATTTCTTTATCGGTGTAGGCTTGGACTTTTGATTCATCCCAAGCGGTATCTTCTTCTTTATCGGTTGCTAAATTTTCAGTGTATTCCTTTAAATCATCAACGGAAAAGTGCGAGTCACAAAATGGACAAACGATATCTTTGCTGTGGAGATCGTAACTTAAAGTACCACCACAGCAAGGGCATTCTAATTCTTTATTTGCCATAAACTATTTGACTTCGTCTAAATCGTTAATTGGGTCACCACATTCTGGGCAGAACTTAGGTGCTTTTTCACCTGGTTTTGGTTCCCAACCACATTTATTACATTTAATTTTCTTTTCGCCTTCTGGTCTCTTTGTACCACATTCTGGGCAGAACTTGCCTGTAGCTTTTGTGCCACATTGTGGGCAAACCCAACCAGCATCTTCTTCTGGTTTCTTTGCGCCACATTCTGGGCAGAATTTGCCAGTAGCTTGCGCACCACACTTTGGACATGTCCAGGCACCAGCGGCTGGTTGAGCAGCTTGTTGCGCTTGTTGTTGTTGCTTTTGTTGTTCACCCATTTGGTAGAAGCCTTGAGCATTCATACCACCGGCATTAGCCGCCATATTGAGACCATAGAAGCCCATGGCTGCACCATTAGCGTTACTAGCAGCATTCTTCATAGCTTCGGCTTGTGCTTCAACTAAGGTTGCACCTGCCATAGCAGCGTTTCTAGCGTAAACATTCTTTCTTTGCAATTCTTTGATAAGGTCTTCGTCTTCTTTTGGAAGAGTAACAGAACCTAAAGCAATGGAGATAACTTCAATACCACGTAAGGAAGCCCATTTTTCATCAAGAGCGGTATTCATCGCGTTTTCCAAATCAGTTAAGTGAGTCATGATTTGGTTTGGTCTTAATTGTAATTCAGATAAACGACCAAAGGCTGGTTGTAAAGCAGAAATGAATTCTGTCTTTAATTGACTATCTAATTGACTTCTTGTGTAAGCTTCTGTGACATTACCACAGACGTTTTGATAGAAGAGAATTGGGTTTGTAATCTTATAAGAGAAGACACCATTACAGCGGACAGAAACGTCAACGTCTAAACCAACGTTGTTATCAACGATTCTGAATGGAACTGGGTTTGGTGTGCCAAACTTGTTGTCCACTAATTCTTTGGTGTTGAAGTAGTAAACTCTTTGATCACTACCTGTGTCACCACCGAAAGCGAAACGTCTACCGATTGTTTTGAATAAACCGATAACTCTTTCACCAAAGGAACCAGCGAAAATAGATGATTCAGTTTTGGAATCAAATTTGTAAGCACCTGGTTCAGCAGCGAATTCGACGACTTTACCTTGATCAACGATAATCATACATTGACCGTCAGCGACGACTACTATAGAACCATTAGAAATGATATTTTCACTACCTTTAGTGTTGGATGATCTTTTACCATTGACTCTCTTTTGACCTTTTTCTACTAAGACATCAACTGGTAAGGCTTCACAATAGAAGTATTCCTTCCATTGGTCAGCAAATGTGGAGCTAACTGCTCCGGCGAAAGCTTTAATTAAGCCCATATAATATGCCTCCTAAATACACTATTTTAGTGTAATACGCGTATAAATATATTTCAATCTTTTTAGATTGGGACTATTAAAATGAGACAATAATTTGAAATAAAAAAACACAACTCTTATGAGCTGTGTTGTTTTAATAAACTAGAAATAGAACAATTCTTCAAACTTTTTATCTAAGGCGACACAGAGAAGTAACGCTAATTTGGCGGTTGGTTGATATTGTCCTGTTTCAATAGAACTAATTGTGTTTCTAGAAACACCCACCATGTTTGCGAGTTCCGCTTGTGAAATGCCTTGTTTCCTTCTTATTTCTGCGACATTGTTGCGTAACACTAATGATTCGTTCATATTAGATTACCTTTGTTAATCTTAAGATCCAGAATGTTAACCATCCAATAGCGATCAATGTATAACAAATAGCCACCACTAATTCATGTCTCTTCTTTAGCATAAAGAATTTGACATAGAAGGCTGTCGCTAACATGAGGAAGCATCCGCCCATGATTTCATAGTGCATAACGTTGTTCACTATCATTTCTACGATGATGATAGCGATAAAGGCTAAGCCGCCAACCATGAAGGCAATGCTAGCGCCCTTCTTTTGTGCTTCTAAATCAGCGACATCTTTGCCTTTATTTTCTTGTTGAGCTTTCATTAAGATTTCATTCTTTTCCATAGCTTTCTCCTTTGCCAAGTTGACTTGTCACAACACTATATTAGATTATGCCAAGCGTACTTGTCAACAATATTTGGCAAGTTTTTTTATTCATATTTGATTAATCATAGATTATTACAGTGTTTTTTGATATAATATAAGTGTTCAAATAAATAGACCACAGGCGGTATGAACTAGCTATTAGCAAAGTCGACCATACGCAGGTACACTGAGGTAAATAGTTATTTGGACTGGTATGTTATGTGTTAGGACATATCAATGTGGAAAGTATTGCCCAGTTGGCTATTAGTAAATCTAAGATAGGAGGTCGTAGGTAGAAGACGATCTTAGAAAGAAAGTTAGTTCACGCTCCACACAATAGTAATATTGAGCATGTGGCCATCCAAAAGAGGATGTAACACCAGTAGCATTAGTTAATAAGGACATTAATTGTTTGCTACATTAGGTGTTTTCTTAATGGATGGCTTTTATTTATCTCCTTTTGAGGACACCTACTTGTCCAAGATAGGAGGTAATAAAATGGACAAATTCGAATTAGTCAGGTTCACTGACAACGGTTTTGAGCTCGATGTTAGAGCAGATTTACAACATGACACTATGTGGTTAACACAAGATGAGATGGCGGCATTATTTGATACCGACAGAACAAGAATCACTAGACACATCAACAATATCGTTGCCGATGGTGAACTGGATGAAAAAAGCAATGTGCGGAAAACGCACTTTCCTAATTCTGATAAACCAGTTAAGTTATATAACTTAGAAATGGTAATTTCTGTTGGATATCGCGTCAAATCAAAGCGCGGCATCATCTTCAGAAGATGGGCAAACAGTGTTCTTAAAGACTATTTAATCAAGGGTTATGCAGTTAACCAAAAACGACTCGAAGCACTTAATAAAACAATTGATATCCAAAACAGGATGCTGGCCTATTCCTTAAATATCGATAAGGAAGAAATATCAAAAGTTATTAACGAGTACACAAGAGCGTTAGATCTTCTTGATAATTACGACCATCAATGTTTAGAAAAACCAAAAGGCAGTAAGAGTGACTATGTCATGACTTATCCTGAGGCAAGAGAAATTATTGACTCTATGAAATTTAATGAAACGTCTAATGTCTTCGGTGTTGAAAAGGAGCAAGGCAAACTAAACGGTATCATTGAACAAGTCTACCAAAATGTTTTCGGTCAAGAACTCTATCCATCAATAGAGGAAAAAGCCGCTCACCTATTATATTTCTTAGTCAAAGACCATCCATTCGCGGATGGATGTAAAAGAATCGCGGCAACCTTATTCATTAATTTCCTTTACAGGAATAATCATCTATATAAGAACAATAAGCAAATCATTTCAAATGAAGCATTAGTAGCCATCACAATCTTAACCGCTGAAAGCAATCCAAATGAAATGGACATTATCATAAAATTAATCATGAACTTATTGGCGTGATAAAAGCAAATTAAAACCCCTCATACTGAGGGGTTATTTTGCTTGTTTGGTCGGGACGACAGGATTTGAACCTGCGGCCTTCAGTTCCCAAAACTGACGCGATACCAAGCTACGCTACGTCCCGATTATGGCGCGCCTCACAAGAATCGAACTCGTAACCTCCAGATTCGTAGTCTGACACTCTATCCAGTTGAGCTAGAGGCGCATTTTTGATGCTGACAAGGGACTTATCCAGTATCACCTAGATAAGATGGAGGTTCCTACCGGATTCGAACCGATGATCATTGAGTTGCAGTCAATTGCCTTACCAGACTTGGCTAAGGAACCATTCTTGCAGCGTTGTGTATTATAGCACTGCAATTATCTCTTTATCAAGCACCAAAAGTATTTTTTATTTTTTAGTATTAAGAATTACTTAATATCTTGCCACATTAAGTCGACTTTGGTTTGTTGAGCACCGAAATCTTTCATGATGCAGCAGCGGGCTAATTCTTCTTCGGTTGGGAATTGAGCGTCGAATTGACGACCTCTTTCTTCGTGGTCAATGAGGATTTTGGCTTCTTTACCGAAGTAGAAACTTAAATCGACTTCGTCTTTGTTTTCAACTTCGTCGTCAGCGGCATATAATTCGTTAACGAATTCCCACATTTCATCACCAACGATTGGGGATGTGTAACCAACTTCGCCCATGCAGAGAGCAGCGTTATCTGATCTACAAATGAAGTTGACGAATTCTTCGGCTAATTCTTGGTTAGCGCCTTTTGGCATACACCAACCATCGAACCAAACATTACTACCTTCTTCTGGGATGATGTAATTTAATGTTTTACCAACTTCATCACCACAGTCCATAGAGTAAACGGCATCACCACTCCAAGCCAAGTTAGCGTGATAGGCTTTACTGGAAATAATTTCACTCTTACCTTCATCGACTTCGAAACCACGGACTGTACCACCACTCTTCTTGGTTTCTTTTAAGGCTTTACCGACTGCGTCGATTGTGTAATCATCACATCTATTGAAGATTTCACTTAACTTTTCGTTGTAATCAGCGGCGGTTTTATCTAAAGCATCGATTTCATCTTTATAAACATGGAAGATACCAGTTAAATATGTATCACGGACGGAATCTTTTAATTTGAATTGGCTTTGGAATTTGCTTTCTGTGTTCCATAAGCATTCCCAGGAACTGAGGTCTTCTTCTTCGAAGTATTCACTATCGTAGACAAAGCCCATTGTGCCCCAGAAATATGGAACAGCGTATTGGAGGAATGATTTACCATTTTTGAGTTTTTCATTTTTGAATCTGTTTCTAATGAATGGTGAACCATTTTCATCCCAGTTCTTGAGGGAAGCGCTGTATTTATCGTTAGCGTCATCATATGAGAATGGAATTAATTTGTCTTCATTGGCTAATTTTTGAATCATGTAGTCAGATGGGCAAATTAAGTCAGCGTTCATGTCCTTTAATTGGGCATATAATTCTTCGTTTGTAGAGAATGTTTGATAGTTGACTTTAACTTTTTTGCCATCATGAGTTTCGGCATAGTAGTCTTGGAATCTTTCGACGATGCCTTTAACTTTCACGCCATCTTCTTTACCACCGAGGTAGATATAATCTTCCCAGTTGCAAATGGTTAATTTAACGTCATAGCTTTCTGCACATCCGGCTAGAAAGGAAACGCTTGTAAGAGCTAGTAAACTAGCAGCAAAACATGTAAGTTTGTTTTTAATCATTTTTGTTTTTCTCCTTCTTTAAGATTACTCTTGATTCGTGATGGCTTTTAACATTCATAACGATCATCACAATTAAAATAACAACAAATAAAATTGCTGTGAATGCTCTAAGTTGGGTTGGTAAGGCACTTCTTCTAGTAATAGAGTCAACGAATGTTGAAATAGTATGAAAGGTGCCGTTATTCTTTGGACGGTTGAAGACTGTTACGACATAGTCATCCAAGGATAAAGTAATAGATAATAAGAAGCCACTTAAGATACCTGGAAGAATATCAGGAACGATGACTTTCCATAAGGCTTGAGTTTGTGTCGCACCTAAGTCCATGGCCGCTTCATATAATGATGGATCCATTTGTTCAAGTTTTGGACCAACAGATAAAACGACATATGGGATGGAAATAACAACGTGGCCAATTACTAATGTAATAAAGCTAAATGGAATCTTAACAATGCGTGCAGAAATAAAGGCATAAAGGGCCACTAAAGCGATAGCAGTCACAACTTCAGCGTTAACAACAGGGATTTGTGTAATGAAATCTAAAGTGTTCTTTTTCCATTTTCTACGTAAGTAATGGATACCAATAGCGCCTAAAGTACCAAGGATTGTGGAAATAGCGGCTGCTGTCACAGCGACTAAAGCGGTATTTCTCGCTGCTTCCCAAATCATTCTTGAGTTGACTTCATCTAAATCAAATAACAAACCATAGTTTGCGAAAGTGAAACCTGTCCATTCTCCTGGAACTTCACTCCCTGAGAATGAGAAGACAGTGATGTAGATGATTGGTAAATACATCAAAAGAAGTACGAAGTAGATAAAGGCGTTAGCGACAATCTTGCCCGCTTTTGCTTTAGCGGCTTTTCTACGTAAAGCACGATTAGTTGCTTCTGAATTAATTAACACAGCTTCATTAACCATTACCAGATACCTCCCTTCTTTTGGGTTTCTTCTTTGTTACCAAGAGTTTTCTCTAAGACCAAAGAAATACCGATAATCATTAACATGACGAGTGAAATAACACTACCGATGTTAAATCTTAAATCACTTGTGGAATCAGCAAACCAATAGGCCACTAAGTTACCAATAATAGAGGTTTTGTTTTCACTCATCTTATTAGCGATAACGTAAGAGGACATGGTTGGCATGAATGTCATCATACAAGCGGAAACAATGCCAGGAACGGTCATTGGAATAATTACTTTGTAAAAGACTCTAAATGGATTAGCACCTAAGTCTGCAGCGGCTTCGATTTGATTCTTATCCATTTTTAACATTTGGTTATATAAAGGTAAGATGGCGAATGGTAAGTAGTCATAGACCATGCCTAAGACAATCGCCACTAACGGATATTTATCAGTTAATTCAAACTTGAATAAGGCAAATGTTAAGCCATTAATTAAGGCCTTTAAACCAATGGTTCTAATGACGAAGTTGATCCACATTGGTAAAAGGAAGATATAAACAAGAACTTTGTTCTTATTGAACTTTTTATTGCTTAATAACATCGCAATTGGATAAGCGATTAAAAGACAGATGATTGTAGAAATAGCTGAAATAATGACTGTTTGACCAATGACTTCCCAGTTCTTTCTTGTGGTGAAAACAGTCGCCCAGTTAGCGAGGGAGAAGAAGCCAAGCTCATCAGTAAAGGCATAGTAAACGATAATTGCGAGTGGAAATACCACAAACAACGCCATGAAAACAAAGTAAGGAATGCATAAGCTTCCTCTGAAATTGAACCTGCGTTGTTTACGAACGACAGCTTCCATTGTTACTTCTTGGCTCCTTTACGAGATAAGTGGATTTGAGATTTATCGATGATAACAGAAACTTCATCGTTTTCATTCCATAAATCTGGTGTATTTAAGACAAAGTCTTCTTCATCTTCAGTTCTGACGATGATTTCATAGTGATCGCCTAAATAGATTAAGGAGATGATATTACCATGGATGTCACTAGCGTCTGGATCATCACTAATAGTGATAGCTTCAAATGGAACTTCGACGTTGATTTCCATATCAACGACATCAATTTCCGCGCCTTTTTCATCCACTAAAACATCGTTTTCATCAATCTTAGCACCTGGGAATAATGGTAAGATATCGACTTCAAATTCAGCGTTAGCGAATTCAACGTTGTAGTTCTTGGTAATATAGCCATCATAGAAGTTACTAACGAATGGCTTTTTCATAATTTGAATATTAACTGGTTCAACATCTAAACTGACTTTGATGCCTTCATCTAATTCAGCAGTAGATTGAACGATAACTTCGGATTTACCGACGTTAATGATGTATTCATAGTGCATACCTTTGAAGATCTTGCTAGAAACAACACCATCAACAACACCACTACCGGCTTTGCCTAAAATGAAGTCTTCTGGTCTCACGACAACGTCGACCTTTTCGTTGACTGGGAATTTACCAAAGTCAACTGGGTCAGCATCCCAATATTTATTTAAGAATCTAACTTTGTTATCTTTGGCCATTGTGCCGGTGTAGATGTTGGATTCACCAATGAAGTCAGCGACGAAGGCATTGTTTGGTTCGTCATAGATTTCTTTTGGTTTACCAACTTGTTGGATTTCACCATCATTCATAACGACGATGGTATCAGACATAGTTAAAGCTTCTTCTTGGTCGTGTGTGACGTAGATGAAGGTAATGCCTAACTTTTTATGCATGGCCTTTAATTCAAGTTGCATTTCTTTACGCATCTTGAGGTCAAGGGCGCCTAAAGGTTCATCTAATAATAAGATTTCTGGTTCGTTAACAATCGCACGTGCGATAGCGATACGTTGTTGTTGACCACCAGATAAAGTGGAGATATCTCTTTTTTCAAAGCCTTCAAGGTCAACGACCTTTAACGCTCTTTCGACTTTTTCTTTGATTTCCGCTTTGGAGAAACGACGATATTTGACTAATTGCTTAGAAGGATTGTTTTTAAGATTTTCGTTTTCTTCTAATAATTTATTAATTTCCGCTTGTTGTTCTTCGCTGATGTTTTTACCAGCGGCTATTTTGATTTCTCTAATAGCGAGAAGGTTTTCTTTAATCTTTTCTTTGTCCACAACAAAGACACCTGGTACTTCGTAAGGAATCTTTTTGAGCTTTAAACCAAAGGCAATGTTGTTATAGATATTTAAGTGCGCGAATAACGCGTATCTTTGGAAAACAGTGTTGATTGGTCTTTTATATGGAGGGAGTAAAGAAATGTCTTGTCCGTTTAATAAAATGACACCACTTGTTGGAAGTTCAAAACCAGCGATCATTCTAAGTGTTGTAGTCTTACCACAACCAGAAGGTCCTAGGAATGTGACGAACTCGCCTTTTGTGATATCGAGGTTGAAGTTATCGACGACTGTTGTGCCATCAAAAACCTTGCATACACCTTGTAGTGAAATAATGATATTTTCTTTGTCCATATTCTCCCCACCTTTTCCTACGTGAATTTTTATTCAAAAAAATCACGCAAAAAATATATATAAAATTAATCAAAAAAACAAACAATTTTTTTAAAAATTTTTTTGAGGGGGGTTTTTGAAAACGCTGTTTTTTAACTTTTGTTAGATTATATCTATACTTTTTATATTTTGACTTTTTCAAAAAAATGTGAAGATTTTTCAACGATTTTTCAGTCATTTTTTCTAGCGATTTTTCAAGCGGATTTTTTGAACGATTTTTTCAGTCATTTTTTGTGATGATTTTTGCACTAGTTTTTGAGGGTTAAATTTTGGGGTATTTTTGTAGCGGTTTTTGCCGTTCCCTCACACATACGCTTGCACGCATTATCTTCTTTTTCTATAATTTGTTTAAGTTATGAAAAAATTATTGTTACTACCCCTACTCGTCTTACCATTACTGACCGGCTGTGATGGTAATAAAGAAGTAGAGAAGGCTCGTCTTACCTTCGGCAGTAAAATGCAAGAAGGTAACGAAGATGCGATTAAAGAATTGAGTAATTCTGAACTGTTAGTTAAGACTAGAGATGAAAAAGAAGTCTTCCTTTTAGCGGTCTATCAAGATCGATATAGTGAAGATTGTTTATGTTGGAAGACTTACAAAGAGGTTCTTAAAACTTATTGTTATAAGTATTGGGGCTTAGTTTATTCGTATAACGCTCATAATCAAGATGAGACTTTATCACATCTTAAAATAGAAAAACTAAATACAAGCACGCCTTATCTATATATCTTTAATGGTGAAAAAATAGTTAAAAAGTTTTCTCACGCCAACAACAAACAAAGAAAGATTTTTGAAGATACAAGCGCAGAAGAGATGAGAACTCAAATAACCAAGTATGTAAATAATCCATTTCTTTATTATGTGGACGAAGAAAACATCTCTAAAAGTGAGCCACAAGTCGTCATGTTTATGCGTAGCGGTTGTAGCGATTGTAAATATGCTTTAGAAGAGGTAATAATACCCTACATTAACAACGTTTATATTTGCTGGCCAATCTTCTTATTTGATATGCAAAAGTATTACGATTTATCCAAATATCCAGATGCATCTGAAGAGGAAAAAGCTTATTATCAAAATCTAAAAAATAAATATGGACTAAGTGAAGCGGAAGATAATCCGTTTGGTTACCAACAAGGCGTTGTACCCACCATTCAATGTCGTGATTACGGCGGGGTTAAAGCGGCAGCGGTTTATTTCAATGATGTTGTTGATAAAAGAGAAGATGGCAGTTATTACATCTCCGATTCATACTATTCAGAAGAAAGAAAAGAACTTCCAACAGAACCATATACCTTCCCTAATGTCTTAAAAGGTATGACTTTAAAAGAAGGAGTTATTGAAAATAACGGCAAGTATTATTGGTCACAAGAGGCCGCAAATAAATACCACAAAGAGAATTTTGTAGCCTTCTTAAATGCTTTTAATCTCTGTTGGGATTGCTTACCTAAAAAGTAAGACTCCTTGATAATTCTTATATTCATCTAAATCAAGTTCTTCCTTATCTAAATATTGATAATTTGGGAAGAGCTTTTTAAATTCCTCGATCATGTTGCCATCAGGATAGCCACTATTGTGTTCCTTCATATAGTAATGCATTGGAATGAGAATTCTTGGCTTAATAACACTAGCGATTTCTTTTAATTCTTTTGGTCCGATGGTATAGAAACCATTAATTGGGGCTAGTAAAACATCGCAGTTTTTAAATGGTTCTAAAGTCTTTTCATCAAGGATGCAACCAGTGTCACCAAGGTGAACAATTTTATAACCTTCAATGTCAAACATATGAATCTTGTTTAAACCGCGTTTTGCACCACCACAATCATCATGTGGAACAATCACAGAAACCGCTTCAACAGGGGCTGGATTATTCTTAATATTTACTAATTCACGAGCGTTATGGTCATAGTGATCATGCGAACACACCACTGCGTCTACAGGTTCCACTTTAGGGAACCAAAGGTTTGGTACACTACCGTTTTGGTATGGATCAATAACTAGCGAATAATCTTTTCCTTTAAGTAAAAAAGAGGCATGTCCTAAATATACAATTTTGCTCATAACTAACTCCTTAGATAAATCCCCATTATTGTAACGTAATTTCTAGAAAAAAGGCATAGGCAGATACATTGCATTTTAGATAAAAATGGATTACCATAAAATTAACTTGAAAGGAATTTCAAAACATAATATGGCAAAAAAGGAAAAGAAAGGCCCTGGTCTATGGGCCGAATTTAAGGAATTCATCAATCGTGGCAACGCCTTCATGTTAGCTGTTGGTGTTGTTATTGGTGGCGCATTTGGCGCTATCGTCAATGCTTTCGTTAACATGCTCATGTCTCTCGCGACATGGCCAGTCCCAGGTGGCTTAGCAGGTTTAGTGACAGTCCTTCCAGCCTTAACAGAAGGCCAAAAAGGTATCGCAGGCGTCGGTCAATCATTCGCCGCTGCTGATTACAATACTGTTGCTAAATCAATCGGTGATGCCGCTGGTGCGACAGACCCATTAGTGTATGGTGCTACAGTTCTTAACGGCAACTACACCAAATATGGCACAAACTTCTATTTCAATGGTTCTGCCATTATTAACTGGGGTGCATTAATCAATGCTTTTATCTCCTTCATTATTATCGCTGTCG
>CAMIVH010000007.1 GCA_946401755.1 uncultured Caryophanales bacterium
CAATGAATTTAAAACCGGTTAAGAATTCTTCAACTTTAACACCATAGTGTCTAGCAACATCTCCGCCTAAAGAAGATGTCACGATTGTATAGTACATGACACCATTGTCACTTAAGGTACCTTTTTCTTTCTTTTGGGAGAAGATATAGTCCATTAATAAAGCCGCGCTTTGGTTACCTGTTAATGTTTGATAACTACCATCTTTAGCTTTATAGCCTAAACCGACACGGTCACCATCAGGGTCAGTCATGACAATTAAGTCTGCATCAATCTCTTTAGCGAGTTTAATTGGTTCAATGTACGCTCTTGGGTCTTCTGGGTTAGGAGATAATGTGCCAGAGAAGTCTGGGTCTGGAGCAACTTGGCTCATAACTGGATAGATTCTATAGCCTAAATCCTTAAAGATTCTCATAGAATTGACATAGGAAGTACCATGATTTGGAGTAAAGACAATCTTGAAGTTAGATTTATCTAAATCTCTATTAATGGCGATAGATTCAACGAGTCTAACATATTCATCATCCACTTTATTATCTAAGAGGATATTTTCGCCTCTTACTTTAGCGGCTTCATATTCCACTTCTAATTCATTTGGAAGTTCATCGATGAGTTCTAATAAACGTTTGATTTTATCTGGAACGAGTTGACAACCAGTTTCATCATAAACTTTATAACCATTATATTGTTTAGGATTATGACTTGCGGTAATCATGATACCAGCGCAGGCTTTAAGATAACGGACCGCGAAAGATAATTCAGGAGTTGGTCTTAAGGCATCGAAGATATATGTTTTAATACCAAAATCATTTAATGTTTCCGCACTTAAAAGAGTAAATTCACGCGACATGTGTCTATTATCATGAGAAATAACGACACCTTCCTCTTTCGCTTTTGGAAAGAGTTCTAATAAGTACTTAGCAAACGCTACAGTGGCTTTTTTCACTGTGAAGTTATTCATTCTGTTAGTGCCTGGTCCGAGAACACCTCTCATACCAGCAGTACCGAATTCAACATCTTTAAAGAATGCATCATCAATTTCTTTTTGATCCATCTTTCTTAAGATTTCTTTATCTTGTTCACTAACTTTAGCGGAATTAAGCCAACGTAAATAATTATCTTTTGTGCTCATAATGTTTACTCCTCATTTATATTGTCTAACTTAGTTAGTATATTTGCAATTTCTTCATTAGGCTCTGCGACGAATTCCTTTTTGCTTAGTTTTGTAAGAGGGGCAGGCAAATCACCAAAGCCAATCTTATAAGCATGGAGGAATTGTTTATTAAAACCATACTTTTGTTTGAATAATCTATTAGCGGCGAAGTCGCCATATTTTTCATCCCCAATGATTGGGTGGTTGATGTAAGCGAGGTGCACTCTGATTTGGTGGGTTCTACCGGTCAAAAGAGTGACGTCTAATAAACTATAGTCTTGATAACGTTTAATGACCTTATAGACCGTTTTTGCACTCTTTCCTCCTTTACTTAAAGGAGCAACAGTCACTGTGTTATTCTTTTCATCCTTTTTAAGTGGAGCGGTGATGTTATCTTTATCTTTTTCCACTTGGCCCACTACTAAGGCGAGATAATGTTTATTAATTAAATCGTGATTCTTAAATAGTTCAAATAATAGTTCTAAGGTTTGATGGTTTTTACCAAAGGCCACGATACCAGAAGTGTTTCTATCTAGACGATGCGCTGGTCCTGGTTTGAAGGCAATTTCTTTTTCTGGATTATATTCACCTTTATAGATGAGATACTCCACGACCATTTGATCTAAGGATTCGTCTTGAGGAGCGCTTTTCTGCACGAGCAAACCTCTTGGTTTATTCACGAATAAAACATTCTCATCTTCGTAGATAATCCAATCTTTGATTTGATTATTAGGTTGGTAGGCTTTTTCTTTTAAGAAATCGTTAAATTGATCTTCACTGATATAGATAGCGACTTCGTCATCAGCGGTTAATCTAAACTTCTTATCTTCGTGATGACCGTTAACTTTAACGTCTTTTTTCCTAAATATTTTATATATAAAGGATATTGGAGCGGACACGAGTAGTTTTTGAATATACTTCTCTAATGTCTGTCCTTCTTCGCTTTGTTGCACCTTGAATATTCGCATATTCATATTGTAAAAAAACTATTTTATAAAATAAAGAGTGACTAATTTAATTTTTTTGTTATAATACTATTCGCACGTTCAAATATTGTTCAGCCATACGGAGGAATACCCAAGAGGCTGAAGGGGCGGGCTTGGAAAGCTCGTAGACATGTAACAGTGTGCGAGGGTTCAAATCCCTCTTCCTCCGCCACGTAAAAAATAACACGTCAATTGACGTGTTTTTTATTTATTTGATGATGTATTGACCAGCGGTTTTTCCTAATAGCAGCATCGAAGCAGCATCATAATGGGCGATGTCATTATCCTTTAATGAAAGATTAATCGCATTTTCATCTTCACCATTGGTCTTGATGCAATAGAAATGGTCATCTTCTTTAGAGAGATTTTCTTTGCACTTATTAATGACTTCTGGATGAGTCCATATTCCTTTAGTGGAAATATAGGCATCCACAAAATTAAAGTAATTATAAATCCAATCATTTAAATCAGATCTTAGATAATTTATGAAATAACGTTCTCCTTTAAGATATTTATCTGAACGTGGGTAAAGATGGGAATCTGATTCACCTTGCATCCAGAAAAGGCCTCTCACTCTTGGAGTCTTTCCTTGTTTCTCCAACAATCTTAATTGTCCTTTAATAAATTCAATAAAGCGGTTGTAGAGTTTTTGTTTTTGACCAGTGTCTTTAACGTATTGAGTTAATAAACAAGAGCCACTATAGGAGGCTTTAATGATATAGGATGTTTCTTCTTTTTGGCTTAAGGTTTCCGCGATACCAATTTCTGGTCCAAAAAGATCTTCATTATTGCCAAAGCCCCACTTTGTGGGAACATACTCTTTTTGAATACGTTCATCGACATCATAAGACATCAAGACTTTAGTGTTGCCTTCACTATATTTTTGATATAAGTCTACTTCTTTTTCTTTTAAATGCTCATGAGGGGCAACTCCACTTGCGTTACTTTGACCCATGATTAAATAAACATTGTCATAAGTGACATTTGCATCTAATGGCTTTGGTTCGTAAGGTATTTCAATGTTTGTTTCATTACTACAGCCAGAGATAGATGTTATTAATGGTAACAAGAAGAGTAATTGTTTTATTTTCATAAGAATATTATAAAAGGGCTTGTTCAGCCCTAATATTTTAATTTTGGAAGAATTATTCAGCTTTAGCTTCAGCAGGTTCTGCTGGTTGTTCAGCGACGACTTTGTCGTCATCTTTCTTTAAAGCATTAAGACGAGCACTTCTACGTTGTTCTCTTTCAGTAGCGCGGTCGAATGTCTTAGCGAAGATTAACATCACAGCGACACCGGCGACAACACCGAAGACAATGATAAGTAAGCCCCAGAAATAAAGACCTAAGCCAAATTGTTTTGTGAAATTAGCGTTGAATTCTGTTAAGGCGTTGATGTTGTTATATTTGGTCACTAAACCAAGAACAACATATGTTAAGCCCCAGATAATCACTAAAGCACAAATTGGATACCATACTAATTCAAAGATGGATACTGGTAATTTCTTTTTGTTTGCCATAACTATAATCTCCTTTATTAGTTAGCTTTCTCTTCTGGCTTCTCTTGTGGTTGAGGAGCACTCTTGGTGACTTCTTGGACCACTTGTTGATATGTGGCTTTCCAAGCGGCTTCGTTTTTAGCAACGGCTTCGTTAAGTCTCTTATTGAGATCATCAAAGATTTCTTTGAAACCTTTGTTATCTGGACGTTGTCTTCTACCTTCGGTCATTTCTAAGACACGATTTGTTTCGTCTAATAAGTCGAGAGTTTCGTTGTCTGTGCAGTGAGCGTGAGCACGTGAGAAGCGTAAGAAGCCAGCGAGTTTAGCAAGTTCATTTTGTACGATGAAGTTACTTTGTGGTGTGGCTTTACCTTGGCTTTCATTCATGACCTTTTGGAATTCAGCGAATGATTCTTCGAATGTGCGCATGCCAAGCATTGCTAAGACGACACGATACATTCTTTCATCTTCATCCACGAGTTTGAGCATTAATTGATCGATTTCTTTGTTTTGAATACCATAGTTGAGATATTGGAAAACGATATCTCTCATGGTTTCGGTTAAACCCACTGTCATATCGAATAATGTGACCATTTGGGCATAATCGACACGAACCTTATCACCTGATGGGATTAAGATTGTGCTGTTTTCAGAATATAAGTCAGTGATAAATGAATTGACTTTTTCTCTGATTTTATCACCAGCTTCACCATTGTTTTTTAAGAAATCACCGAAAGGTGTACCTTCTTGTAAGTTGTCTTCGAGAATCTTTTTACGATTATTGTAGATTTCGATTGTGTGATCTCTCTTGATGGAATATTCAAGAGTGTCACGGATGGTGAGTAAGTAGTGATAAAGTCTAAAGGTGTATAAACTAAAGTTATTCATGTTGTTCTCCTTCCAAAATAAGATTTTCTAATTTGTAGACCCTGGAAATAATGTTTTTAGCGTATTTCCTCGCACTTGGATGGCCACGCTTCATACAATAGCTATGCTCATAGTATTTGTTGAACATAGTGATGTCATTTCCAGAATCACCAACGACATAGACGTCTTTAGCGTCAATGCCCGTTAACTGGCAATATCTTTCTACACCATTACCTTTATTGCAACCCCTTGGGGTTAACTCATTAACTTGGGCAGTCCAGGAAGATTCAATTTCAGGGAATTGTTCACGGAATTCCTTATTGAGTTCCTTACTGATCTGCGCTTTTTTCTTCTTAAGACCAATGAATGTCATAATCTTATAAACCTTTGATGATTCGAGTTCTTTATTGAATAAATCATCATCAGCGATGAATGGTTCACGATATGAGAATTGGAACCACCACCAGATTTTATAAAACCAGATATAGAAGAATGCGACTTTACGACCGGTCTTAATAATGCATGGATGATTTTCACTAGTCATTAATAAGGCAATTGGTTCATACGCTGTTTCAATACGATTGATGATATTCTTCAATTTCGCATTTGGCATCGCCTTATTATAAATAAGTTTATCGTCAGCGATGATTTGGCTTGAACAGCATGTGATAAAATCTACAGGTCTTTTAATTTCGTCTTTTAATCTCTCTGTGAACTGAGTGGATCTTGATGTAACTAAGACTAATTTATTACCTGCATCAATCCATCTACGTAAAAACTTGACGTTCTTTTTGCAGATGCATCTTCTAATACTTTTGGGATAGAACAATGTTCCATCTAAATCAATAGCTAGTAATTTTGCCATGCTCCTATATTATACACGCGTGAAAAACATTGTCACATATTTTTGCACTTTTTTTCTTCATGTGTGTTAGGCACAAAAAAAGCGGAACAAAGTCCGCTTCTTTTATTTTGTTTAGATTAGGCGATAGGATTCTCCGCTTGGATGACGCCATATCCACCATCACGACGGATATAAACGACACTAATGCGGTCATCTTCTTCATCGAGGTAGAGGAAGAAATCATGGCCTAAGGCTTCCATTCTAAGAATGGCTTCATCAATCTTCATTGATTGTAAATAATAAGATTTTGCTCTAACGACGACATCTTCTTCTTTGTCGCCTTCTTCTTCTTGGAGTTCTTGGAATTGGACTGCTTCAGCGAATGAGGCTCTGCCGCTGCGATCCATTCTTGTTTTAACTTTGCGCATTTGGCCAACGAGTTTGTCGATGGCTAAGTCAATTGCAGCATATAAATCTGCATCTTCGACTTCCGCACGGAGTGGCATTTGAGGTAAGAAGATTGTAATCTCTACTCTTTGGGTTTCACCATGCACACTGACAACAGCACGGCATTCGATTTCATCATTAATAAGAAAAAACTTATCCATTCTTGATAGTTTCTTCTTAATAGCGGAAGAAATGGCGTCTGTTACTTGGATGTTTTTGCCGATAATTTGGTATTTCATATGTTGTAACCTCCTTCCAAATTATGAAACAGAAGTTCAGTCACTTACATTATAGCACCGGTATTATCGTTTATAAATATAAGGTTGGTTATTTGAGAAGTTTTTTGATTTCTTCAACTTTATCGAGTTTTTCCCATGGTAAGTTGAGGTCTGGGCGACCAAAATGACCATAGTTTGTGAGTTCTCTATATTTGAATGTTGGGTCAGTAAGATTGAATTGTTTAATAATCATACCTGGACGGCAGTCAAAGACTGATCTCACAACACTGAGGATTTTATCATCGCTATAGTGGGATGTTTTATATGTTCTAACACTGATGGATAATGGTTGGTTGACACCAATAGCATAGCTAAGTTGCACACGTAAGCGTCTAGCTACGCCTGCAGCCACGAGGTTCTTAGCGATATATCTTGCCATATAAGCAGCGGATCTATCCACTTTAGTTGGGTCTTTACCAGAGAAAGCGCCACCACCGTGTTCGCATGTGCCACCATATGTATCAACAATAATCTTACGTCCGGTCACGCCTGTATCACCTGTAGGACCACCAATGACGAATTTACCAGTTGGGTTAAAGTACACTTTAAAGTCTGTGTTTAAGCCAAATGATTTAGCGACTTTCTTCATGATGTTTTCCACAACATAGTTTTTGAATTCTTCTAAGTCGATATTGTCATCGTGTTGAATGGACATTAAGACTGTATCGATACGAATATTGTCTGGATCGGTATAGTCAATAGTCACTTGTGACTTCATATCTGGACGAGCGTGTTTGAAGACACCCGCTTTTCTTTGATTAGTGGCTTCTCTGACTAATTTATGGGCAATGGAGATCGCTAATGGCATATAGCCTTCTGTTTCATCAGTAGCGTAACCAAACATAATACCTTGGTCACCCGCACCAACATCTTCAGGCTTTTGTTGAGAGACACCAATGGAAATATCGTGTGATTGTTCTTTAACCTTCACTTCTACTTCCACTGTATGATAGTCAGTACCGAGTTCTGGACGATCATAACCGATATTCTTTAAAACATCTTTAACGATTTGGACATAATTTGGTTGGACCTTGCATGTGATTTCCCCACCGATTAAGACAAAATTATTGCTCGCGAAAACTTCGCAAGCCACTCTGGCGTTTTTATCCTCTTTTAAACAGGCATCCAAAATAGCGTCTGCGATTTGATCGCACACTTTATCTGGGTGTCCTTCACTCACTGATTCTGAGGTAAATAAGATTTTTTCTTTAGCCATTATTGATACTCCTTTATATAAACAAAGCCCTCCCACATTCATGGAAGGGCATTCTTTTTTCCTTCAACTTATCGCTCAAGGTTGTGGGAACCTTGCTAAGGAAGAGCACTTACTCTATCGAGAGTTGCTATTGCGTTATTTCATTCCTTGTTACGCAATTCTTGATAAGCACGATTATTATAGGCTATTTATAAGAAATAGCAAATGAAACGATAAATTTTATTTATTTGCTTCAAGACCAAGGGCTAATTGATCTGGACAAGATGTTTCACCTGTTCTTGAACCACGGCATTTAATACCTTTTAGTTTTGTAATCACATCTTCAATCTTCATGCCTTCGATTAAACGACACACGCCTTGAGTGTTACCCATACAGCCCCCTACGATGGTTGCGTGCACAATCACACCATTTTCGTGTTCGATGATCATTTCTCTAGAGCAAACGTTATTTGGTTTAAATGTGATCTTTTCCATAACTATTTAATTAATTTACCGTAAACTGTACCAGCGCAGCCAGCAGCATTGCTTTCATCGGTATCGATGTGACACGCTAAAGCAAAGTCGTCTCTAACACGGACAACGACATCACCGAAGATTAAGCTTCTACCTGGGCAGTTAACTTCTAATTTAACGATTTGACCGTTTTCAACACCGAATTCAGCAGCGTCCGCTGGAGTCATATGAATATGTCTCTTAGCAACGATGCAGCCTTCAGCTAATTCGAGTTCACCAGCAGGACCAACTAATTTGATACCTGGGGTACCCGCTAAATCACCAGATTCTCTAATGACGGCTGGAACACCTAATGTACGAGCATCAGTAGCACTGACTTCGACTTGACCAGCTTTTCTGAAAGGTCCGAGGATGGAAACGTTTGCGATTGTTTTCTTTGGACCAACGATGTCTAAACGAGAGAATGAGACGAATTGACCTGGTTGAGATAATGGCGCTCTAACTTCTAACTTAGCATCAGCGCCAAATAATATTTTGAATTGTTCTTCTGTCACGTGAATGTGACGAGCACTTGTTTCAACTAAAATTTCTTTCATGAAATTGCCTTCTTTCTTGCGAATAGTATTCTAGCAAAGTTCTTATAATAATTCATTAATTAATGAAGAAAGTTTATTTTTTGTTGCAATAATGTTTTTAATGTGCAAAATTAAGGCGAGGAAATTCTAATGGAAGAAATTGTCGAAGAATTATTAACTGATCGCATTCTTGCCGCTGTTAAGAACAGAAACGCCAAAGAAATTAGAGAAATCTTTGAAACAGTTCCTAACATCGATATTGCTGAAGCATTAGATGAAGTCGATGATGCTGCTGTTTTCCTTTATATTTTTAGAACAGTAACAAGTGAATATACCGGTGATTTCTTCACAGAATTAACTACTGATCAACAAGAGATGATTATCAATGCTTTCACTGATAAGCAATTGATTGAATTATTAGAGAACTCCTTCGCTGACGATATCGTCGATACCTTGGAAGAAATGCCTGCCAATGTTGTGGCTAGAGTTCTTAAAGCATGTCCTGCTGACTTAAGAAAAGACGTCAACAACCTTTTAAACTACAAAGAGAACACTGCTGGTTCAGTAATGACCACTGAGTATCTCGATATGAAAGATGACTTGACCGTTAAAGAAGCGCTCAAGATTATTCGTAAACGTGGTAAAGATGCGGAAACCGTTTATACCGTTTTCGTTAGAGACTCCAAACGTAATCTTAAAGGCACCATTAACTTGGATGATTTAATCTTCGCTGATGACGATGAAACATTAGATAACGTTATGGACCGTGACTTTGTCACATGTAATGTTAATGACGACCAAGAAGAAGTCGCTAACATGTTCAAACGTTATGACCTTAACGCTATGGCGGTTGTGAACAATGAGAACAAAATCATTGGTATCATCACCATCGACGACGTGGTCGACATCATCGTTGAAGAAGCGACTGAAGATATCGCTCACTTAAATCAAATCTCCAACATGGATGAGCCATATTTGAAGACACCTGTCTATAAGTTAGTTATGAAGTGCGTGCCATGGATTCTTATTTTGATTGTCTTGCAAATGTTCTCAACCTTAATCATTTCTAGATTTGAAGGTGCAATTGCTTCTCTTACTTTATTATCATTCTTCATGTCATTAGTAACCGATGCCGGCGGTAACGCTGGTGGTCAAACCACTACCCTTATCGTTCGTTCTATTTCTTTGGATGAATTTGATAGAGGTGACTTCAAACGTGTTCTTTGGAAAGAATTACGTGTTGCGTTATGCATCGCGGCGATTGTCGGCGCATTTGCGTTCGCATGGATTTTATTTGAAACAAGTGTTGGCATTGCTAATGTCGGAGAATCTATCAAGGGCGTTAAAGAAGCACATCCTGATTGGAACATGTCAGAAATGAGCGTTAAGCTTGTTGTTTCTGGTTTAATCGCTTCAACATTATTCGTCGCTATGGTCGTTTCTCGTATGGTCGCTTGTATGCTTCCATTCTTAGCTAAAAAGATTAAGCTCGATCCTGCTGTTGTATGTGGTCCTTTCACTACGACATTAGTTGACGTTATTACATTACTCACTTACTTCTTACTCTGGACATTCTTGTTCGGACCAATGTTAGGACTTTAATTTATGAATAAAAAAGAAAATACATGGGAACTAATTAAGTTCCTTATTACAGGTGTTGTCTGCGCTGCAGCAGACTACTTCACCACCTCGTTGTTCTTAAGAATATGCGCTGGCTTACCAAGTGATATAGCTAAATCCGCTATCTCATTATTAGCAGGTTTTATCGTCGGTGTTATTTTAAACTACATTTTATCTACTTATTGGGTGTTTAGAGGCAAACAAGATAAAGCTGTTACTAAGTCCACAAAGTTTGTGATTCTATTTGTCGTCTTCAGTGCGATTGCTTATGGTTTAAGCTTTGTGACATATGAAGGATGTAGAATTTTATTCTCCCATGCACCAGGTGTGAATATTAATGAATGTAGCATTGATTACATCTTAAAGTTCCAATTCTGGGGAGACTTAGTCTTCTGGCTCTATACAGTAGCGTTTGTTCTTAAAACCCTTGTTGGTCTTATTTGGAACTACTTCACAAGAAAATATATTCTCTACAAACGTAAGCCAGAACAAACTCAAAAATAAACAGTTAATAAGAACAGCATGATAATCGCATTTCCATCGATAGATGCTGTTTTTTAGTTATATTTAAGGTCACTATAATATTATCAAACCATGAAACTTAGAGTGGCCTTAGTCCCGTCTTATGAACCAGATGATGTTTTGCTGGACGTTACAAACGAACTTTTAGCAAAAGATTTTACTGTGGTTGTAGTTAATGATGGAAGCGGACCAAGCTATAATGATGTCTTTTCTCGTTTGCCTAGAGAAGTCCACTACCTCACTTATGATGAAAACCATGGTAAAGGCTATGCCTTAAAATATGGATTAAGATTTATTAAAGATAATTTCCAAGATTGTATCGTTGTGACACTAGACTCAGATGGGCAACATAAAGTCAGTGACGCTATTAAGATATGTGATGAATGTGAAAAACACGAAAACAACACTCTTGTTTTAGGCAGTCGTTTCTTTGATAAGAAAGCACCATTTAAAAGCCGCTTTGGTAACTTTATGGCAAGAGCTTCATTTTTGTTTTCCACTCATCATAAGATTTATGACACACAAACTGGCTTAAGAGCCTTTAATTCTAATTTATTAGAAAGAATGATTGCCATTAAAGGCGATAGATATGAATATGAAATGAATGTCTTACTCGATGCAGTGAGAAGTGATATCACTGTTAGTGAAGTAAAGATTGAAACAATATACGTAAATGATAACGCTGGAACTCACTATAATCCTTTTAAGGATACGATGAAGATATTCTTCGAAGTATTGAAGTTTTCAGCGGCTTCTTTCGCTGGTTTTTTAGTTGATTTTGGTTTATTCACTTTATTTACTTGGTTAGCTAAAACATTCTTTGTAGACCCAACAACAGATGCCTGGCAGTATTGGATTATTGGAAGTAACATTAGCGCAAGAATCATCAGTGCGTCAGTTAATTTCACACTTAATTACATCTTTGTCTTTAGGAGCAAGAAGAAAGTCTGGAAAGCCTTATTGGAATATGCCGCGCTTGCTGCATTCGTTTTAGCGGTTAATACAACGTTTGTGTGGTTATTGACCAGTAAAGCGGGTATGTACGAAGTACTTGCGAAGATTATTGTAGAAGGTACAATGTTTATAGTAAGTTGGATTATTCAAAGACTATTCGTCTTTAGAAAGAAGAAAAAAGAGTGAAGAAAATAGTTTTACCAATCATCTTTACTATTGTAGGTGTTTGTTTCACTACCTACTCTTTTCTTGATACTTTCATTATCGTTAAGAACGCTAAATCAGTAGATATAGATCACAATAGTAGTTTCTCTTTTGGAGTGCCATCATCTTATAAGCCTTCTACTTCTTCAAGTAATAACAACAACAGTTCTTCCAATAGCGCTAGTTATTCTTCATACAGCTTTTCTAGTAGTAACGGTCAAAGTTCTAGCCAAGGTAACGATAAATACTATGAGAATTTAACTGAAGAGCAAATCGCTGCGTTATTTACTCCTGAAAAAGATTTTAGAGAAAGAGAACATTATTCAGATTCAGATATTTATATTGATATCACCACTCATAGAGATAACGCTAATACAACGACATATTATGTCGCTGATATAAGAATTAAATCTCTAGGCAATTTGAAAACCGCTTTAGCTAAAGATACATATGGCATGCATATCAAAGAAAGAACAAGTGATATTTGCAAACGTAAGAAAGGTATCTTAGCCATTAATGGTGATACATATGGTGAACAAGAGGGTGGTTTCGTTATTAGAAACGGTGTGCCTTTAAGAGACACTAAGAACCTCAATCGTATGAGAGGCACCGCTTCTAAAGCGGAAGACTTAATCATTCGTGGCGATGGTACTTTCGCCGTTATTGACGAAAAAGACACTTCTTTCGAAGAAGTGACCGCACAAAATCCATGGCAAGTATTCTCCTTTGGTCCAGCATTAGTTAAAGATCATGAAGTATCCGTAAGCGAAAATGAAGAAGTCGGTGTCGCGTTAAGTGGCAATAGAAATCAAAGATGTGCAATCGGAATTATTTCTCCTTGCCACTATTGTTTTATTGTTTCTGATGGTAGAAATAACGAAAGTAGAGGTCTTTCTTTATTCACTTTAGGTGGCATCATGAAAGATTTACATTGTGAAACAGCTTACAATCTCGATGGCGGTGGCTCTGCGACAATGTATCTTGATGATGGTACAGGTAACGCGAATAGATTAGGACATTTAGTGAATACACCTGGCCAATTGGAAGGCGATCCAACAGTCAAACAAAGGGAGGTGAGTGACATTGTTTATATCGGCAAAAATCAAGACTAGTGTCTTAAAGTCACTTTATCTTTATATTGGTATTACTATATTCATTGGTCTTTTTGGAACCGTTTATGAAATGTTTAGTAACAATGTCTTTTCTCCTGCAATGTATTTAGCTTGGCTAATTCCTTGTATATTAGGCGTGGGTGTATATCTTGTTCTAGCATTTGCCCCTATTGATAAAGTTCCTGGAACACTCACTGAGTGCATCTATAACTTCGGTGTAGCCATGCTCACTGTTCGCTCAATATTTATTGGTGTCGTCGATATTTATGGCACCACTAACAGAGTGATGTTGGCAACTTATACAGTTCTTTCAATTGTATTTCTAGCCATTGGCGGATCGGCATTTATAGCAATAATTATTTATTCGCTATTTAGTTCAAAACGCAAAAATAATAGACAAGGGGCTTAAAAAACCTCTTTTATTTTGGAAATAACAATTCTAAAATTAAAGTACATACAGAAAGGGAAACTTATAATGAAAAAAGTTCTTCAATTTGCCGGGCTAATTTCTTTAGCATTGGGCGTAGTTGCTTTTATTTTAATGATGGCAACTCCAGCGATCATCCACACATTAGTTGGTGACACACAAACAGTTTATGCTGGTACAACAGCTATTTTCGGTAAAACCACAGAAACTGATGTAATTATTGGTACTTTAACAAATACCACAAAGCCATCACCATTGGCTTTAATTGGTTGGATTTTAATTTTAGTAGCTTTAATCATCGTCTTATTGGGTGTTGTCCTACCATTGTTAAAAGTTAAAGCATTAGAAAAATTCTCTGGAATCTTGAACCTTGTTGCTTGTGCTGCTTTAGTCGTCGCAGGTATCTTCATGTTCTTAGTTGTTCCAACATTCTATGGTGCTAATGGTGTCGAACCAAAAGACATTCCTGATGGTGCTGCTATTGGTGCTGGCTGGGTTATCGGTGGTATCGTTGCTATCGTTGCTGGCGCATTCGCCATCTTACCAGCAGCCGCTGCATTCTTCGGCAAAAAGAAATAAGAAACAATCTTTATAAACAATTAGGGGGCTTAAAAAGCCCTCTTTTTGTATCTTCTATAAATAGTTCTTGTTTTTTATGTTGCGATTTCTTACAATAATCAAGCAGTTTGATGCGCGAGTGGCGGAACTGGTAGACGCGTACGTTTGAGGGGCGTATAGGATTCCCTGTGTGAGTTCGATTCTCATCTCGCGCACCACTTGAAAGATACTCCAACGATTTGTTGGAGTTTTTTATTTATTAAAAAGGCCCCGATTTCTCGAGGCCTTAACTTTTACATCTTAGTGGTATCGAATCCTTTAAGAACTTTAGTTAATGGTTTAATGACCTTACGGATATTGCCATCAATGAATGGATTTCTTAAGTGATTTCTTTCTAAGAGTTCTAAGAATGGATATTTACCACCCATCTTACAAAGCTTGATATATTTCTTCCATGTCTTTTCATGGTTCTTCATATTCTCAACAGCGAATTGGAAGGCCACTACTTGGGCTAAGGTGTAATCAATGTAATAGAATGGAGTACCGAAGATGTGGCTTTGTCTCATCCACCATGTACCTTTGTTTAAGGTTGGGCATTCATCGTACTTCTTGTGTGGAGTATAACGGGATTCGATTTCTTTATAAGCAGCGCATCTTTCGTCGTGTGTAGCGTTTGGATGTTCATAGACCCAGTGTTGGAATTCATCAATGGTAATACCATATGGTAAGAATTCAATGGAATCCGCAAGATGGGAATATTTATACTTTTCAGCATCTTTACCGAAGAAGCCATCCATATATGGCCAGGCAAAGAATTCCATACTCATAGAGTGGATTTCACAAGCTTCTAAGGTTGGGTTCATAAGTTCTGGAATTTTGATACCACTACTTAGGTAAGCTTGGAAAGCGTGACCACCTTCATGGCATAAGACATTAACGTCACCAGATGTACCATTGAAGTTAGAGAAGATGAATGGAGATTTATAATCTGGGAAGTATGTGCAATAGCCACCTGGGGCTTTGCCTTTTCTCGCTTCAAGATCCATAAGTTCGTATTTGACCATGAAGTCAAAGAATTCTTTACTTTCTTTACCTAAAGATGAATACATCTTTTGTGCTTGGTCAACGAGGTATTTTGGATCACCCGCTGGTTTTGGATTACCACTCTTGAACATTAAGTTGTAATCATAGTATTGAGGTTTCTTAATACCAAGATTTTTCATTTGTTGTTTGTAGAGCTTGTTACAAACTGGGACAACTTCTCTAGCGATTTGTTCACGATAGACTTTAACCATATCAGCGTTATAGTCGGTTCTACCTAAGTTATAGTAGCCTAATTCAATAAAGGACTTATAACCAAGTTTCTTAGCCATTGTGTCTCTTAATTTGACTAATTCACCGTATATTTCACCGATACGTTGTTCGTGTTCGCCTAACCATTTATCCATGGCTTTAGCGGCGGCTCTTCTTGTTTCTCTATCACTATCTTGTAAATATTTACCTAATTGTGAGAGATTTAATGTTTCGCCTCTGAATTCGATTTGTGCACTACCGAAGATTAAATCATATTCACTAGTGAGTTTGTTTTGTTTAGAAAGTTCAGGCATGATCTTTTCATCAAATGTCTTTAATGAGAGATCAAATTTCTTAAATAAGAATGAGCCAAACTTCTTTTCTAATTCTTTACGATATGGAGCAGCGGCTAAAACTTTAAGGACGGCTTGACCATATTTAGAGAATGTTGGAGAAACTTCATCTAAGTATTCTTGTGCTTTAGCGTATTCTGGATTGGTTGTATCACATGAATATAAGACATAGATAACAGATACTTGAGTTTCAATTTCGCTATTGAATTTGTTGAGTTTTTTGATGATTTTGCTAGCTTCTTCAGCATTATTACAAGCTTTTAATTCGTTAACAAATTGTTCCATCTTTTTGATGAACTTTCTCATATTAGGAATCACGAGTTTGTAATCACTGAACTTGATTGGTTCTTTTTTCATACTTTGTTCCTTCTTTCTTTTATATATACGAACGAGAATTAAACTTTTTAATTAATGATTGTTTTAATAAAAAACAACCACTCGGTTGTTATTTTATGAAAATCGATGAGTTTATACAAGAAAAACGCCTATTATCTCTTTACGAAATGATATCTTTTGTCTTTCTTTTCAATATCTTATAGATATAACGCGTTAAGAAGAATGAAATCCAGAAGTTATATCCTAAGACATCAGCGTTATATAAAACTAGATGCTGACGGTAAATTTTTTCTTGTTCATCAATGTTATTTGCAATCTCTTCAAATTCAGGGTCATTAGTGACCTTTTCGTTTTCTCTAGCAGCATATAAGAAATATTCAGAAAGAGAGGTTAATAAATTTCTAGCGTTTTTTGCCTCTTCTCCGTCTTGGTGTTCAATGGCTTTTAAATCGAAATTCGCTAAGTCTTCGACCTTTTTCTTTTCGAGCTTAACACCATGTTTATTAAGCAAGGCTACTAGTTTATCGAGATTATCTTTTTTATTTGTGAGAATGAGGGATAAATCGTGATCGTGTTGTGAAAGAATTGATGAAAAAGAGATCACAAAAATCACATCGAGAAGAACGAAAACTAGATATGTACCCACTAAAGCGATAGCGGTATTACGGAGAATAAGGAGAAATAATTCCATACGAGAATTCTAGCACATTGTCTGTAGGTGAGATACATAAAGTTGACTAATATTATCATTTTTGAGATAATATTAAAGGAGGTTATAACTATGGGCAAACCAATCGTTGCAATTCTGTATGATTTTGATAAAACGTTATCTACGACTGATATGCAAAATTATACCTTTATTCCAAACCTCGGTATGACTCCTGATGAGTTCTGGGGTGAAACTGGAAAACTATCACAAAAATACGAAGTTGAAAGAATCCTTTCTTATATGTACTGCATGATTAAATTTGCAAAAGAAAAGGGCATTAAGATGACCAAAGAATACTTGCAAGAATGCGGTAAGGCAATTAAGTTCTATCCTGGTGTCACTACTTGGTTCAAACGTATTAACGACTATGCTTTAGAAAAGGGTATCATCGTCGAACACTACTTAGTCTCAAGTGGTACCAAAGAAATCGTTGAAGGCTGTTCCATCGTTGATGAATTTAAGCAAATCTATGGCTGTGAATTCTTATATGATGAAAACGGTGAGGCTTGCTGGCCAAAGATGGCGATTAACTTCACACAAAAAACACAGTTCTTCTTCAGAATCGCTAAAGGTGCGATCAAAGCCACTGATGATGCAGGTGTTAATGAAAAGACACCTGATCACCGTGTCGAATATAAGAACATCATCTACGTTGGTGATGGAATGACTGATATTCCAAGTATGACTCTCGTTAAGAAAAACGGTGGTCATAGTATCGCCATTCATCCAAAGGATGATAAGGAAGTTGTTCAACAAATCTATGATGATAATCGTTGTGACTTCATTGTTGAAGCTGATTACAGTGCGAACGGTGAAATGGACAAGGTTGTCAAAATGTTAATCGATTTGATTTCCGCTCAAGAGAAATTGAAGAGAAAAGAAATCAGCTTAGCAAATAAGTAAGGTAGAGATAAACATCTACCTTTTCTTTTACACTGGTGGTATCATTTTAGGTGATAGGTGTTTATTATGAAGTATCAAGTCGGACAATTAGTTATAGGCAAAGTATATAATGTTAAGCCATATGCTCTTTTTATGTCTTTTGAAGATGGAGTAACTGGTTTATTACATATTTCAGAGATTTCTGATTCATTTATTCGTGATATTGAAAAGTACGGATCTGTTGGGGATGAAATCAAAGTGAAGATTTTATCTATTGATAAAGATAACGGCTTTTTAAGGGTTTCTTATAAGCAAGTGCCACAAGAAGAAATGTATTCTAGTCACACTAATCAAAGAAGAATGCCCACCACTAGCGAAGATGAATTCTTGCCACTTAAAGAAAAATTAGATTCATGGATTAAAGAAGCTTACGAGAATATTGAAAAAGGGGAGAATTGATATGCTCGAATTAAGATTAAATAAGCTCATGACCGAAGATGTTTTAAAAGGTTATGAACAAAAAGTTAAAGAAATTAACGAAGTTATTAAAAACAAAACAGGGGCTGGCAACGATTTCCTTGGTTGGGTTGATTGGCCAGTCAATTACGATAAAGAAGAATTAGCTAGAATCATTAAAGACGCAAAGTATGTAAGAGACAACTTTGATGTTTTAGTCGTCTGTGGTATCGGTGGTTCCTATTTAGGCGCTAGAAGCGCTTTAGAAGCCCTTAATGGCTTAAAGAGTTCAGATAAATTAGAAATCATTTTTATGGGCCAAACATTCTCACCAAATTATGTGGCTCAAGTGATGAATTATCTCAAAGATAAGAACTTTGCGATTAACGTTATTTCTAAGAGTGGCACCACCACTGAAACAAGTATTTCTTTTAGATTCTTAAAAGAATTATTAGAGAAGAAAGTTGGTAAAGAAAAAGCTAGAAAAGCCATCTTTGCCACTACTGATAAAGAAAAAGGCGCTTTAAAAACATTGGCAACACAAGAAGGCTATGTCACTTATGTCTTACCTGGTGATATCGGTGGTCGTTATAGTGTCTTTACCGCTGTTGGTACTTTCCCATTAGCGTGCGCTGGTATTGATGTTGAAGCGTTAATTAAAGGTGCTAGAGACGCAAGAAGTGAAATCCAAGAAAAACCACTTAAGGATAACTTATGTTATCAATACGCCTCTATGAGGGACTATATGTACCGTCATAATAAGCCAGTAGAAATGTATGTCACTTATGAACCTCAAATGAGTCAAATTAGTGAATGGCTTAAACAATTATTTGGTGAATCTGAAGGTAAAGAACATAAAGGCCTTTATCCAAGTAGCGCGACCTTCTCAACAGACTTACATTCTTTAGGTCAATATGTCCAAGAAGGTACACCATTATTATTTGAAACAATTATCAATGTTTTAAATCCAAAAGATGACATTGTCATTCCACACGATAACGAGGACTTAGACGGTCTTAATTATTTAGAAGGTAAGAACTTAGCGTTCGTTAACCAAAAAGCCTTTGAGGGCACATTAAAGGCCCATGAAGACGGCGGTGTGCCATGTAATGTTATCTACTTAGATAAATTAGATGCTTATAACCTTGGTTACTTATTCTATTTCTTTATGAGAGCGTGCGCGATGAGTGCTTATATGCTTGAGATCAACCCATTCAACCAACCAGGTGTTGAAGTTTATAAGAAGAATATGTTCCACCTTTTAGGTAAAAAAGGTTACTAGAAACTATCAATAGTTTATTGTAAGAAAAGTCGCTAGAAAATTAGCGATTTTTTGATTGACTATATTTATATATAAGTGATATATTATTTAGGCGCATTGTTAATCGGATGCTTAGCTCAGCTGGGAGAGCATCACCCTTACAAGGTGGGGGTCGGCGGTTCGAGCCCGTCAGCATCCACCAGAAAGTGCGCTAAAACCCATCAGTAGATGGGAGGGTAGCGAAGAGGCTAAACGCGGCAGACTGTAAATCTGCTACCTACTGGTTTCGGCAGTTCGAATCTGCCCCCTCCCACCATAAAGGTTTGTTGGGGTGTAGCCAAGCGGTAAGGCAACAGACTTTGACTCTGTCATCTCACTGGTTCGATCCCAGTCACCCCAGCCATAAACTTCACTCTCTAGCTCAGCCGGTAGAGCACTTGACTTTTAATCAAGGGGTCTGGAGTTCGATTCTCCAGAGAGTGACCATCTTGATGCCCAGGTGGCGGAATAGGTAGACGCACAGGACTTAAAATCCTGCGGTAGCGATACCGTACCGGTTCGATTCCGGTCCCGGGCACCAACTTAAAAAAATACCGACTCGTTTGAGTCGGTTTTTCTTTGCTTTTTAATCTAAATATTCAATCGTTGCAGTTGCTACTGCATCAAAGGTGCCTTTATATTGTTTAGGTTCTTCGTGGCTAATGTTGTTAGCAGTATAGGTACCATCAATATATGTATGTTCTCTATATAAAATGGTTTGGCAATATCCGTTTTGATCGAAAGTTCTCTCATATTCTTCGTAGCTCAAATATGTTCCTTCGATGCTTGCATTGGCGGGATCGTTTCCTGCATAAACCATCCACATATTAAATGGATTTACTTTTAAACTCTCATGAAAGATATTCCAGCCAGGTTGGGCTTCTCTTGCGGCATTATTTCTTTTTTCTTTATGATAAGAAAGCCAATCATTAATAGTAATATAGATACCGCTTGTAAAATTACCAGAAAAACTAGTGGTTGATTGACCAGAGATAACCTTAAGATCTCCTGCACTGTTATTTCTTGATTCTAAAACTAAGTCGGTAACTGTTTGGCCCTCTGGTAAAGAATCCCTATTTCTAAAAGTAGCATTAGGAACCGATCCTTCCAAAGTCTCCACGATATGGTAACTAATTCTAATTTTCTTATTATTAGTTTGCTCTTCTAATTTATTAACTGCTTCGGTAAACGCTTCAAGAGTTACGCCTTCTTCTTTTGATGGAATAGCAGTAGCGTTACTAGACGTTGATGAAGAAATAGCGCTTGAATCACTATTAGATATAGAGCTGCTTGTTATAGAACTGCTTGTTGTTTCATTAACGGAACAACCCGCTAAGAGAAAAACTAACGAAAAACAAAATGCATATTTATTAATTGTTTTCATGTTCTTTTACCTCGCACTTATTATACTGCGTTTTTTCTTGATGATTTCAATATTTTTAGTAAAATTATGAATTATTTATTCTTTTTAATAATATATAAAGGATATATAGATAACAAAAAACTCCTGATTTTGCTCAGGAGTTAATTTGTTAATGTAGAATCAATTACTTTTGATTTTTGAAGGCCTTTAAGCCGAGGTATTGAGCTTCGTCGCCTAATTCTTCTTCAATTCTTAATAATTGGTTGTATTTGGCCATACGGTCTGTTCTAGAGGCAGAACCGGTTTTGATTTGACCAGCGTTAACCGCGACGGCTAAGTCAGCGATTGTGACGTCTTCTGTTTCACCAGAACGGTGGGAAACCATTGTGGTGTAGGCGTTTGTTTGCGCTAAACGGATAGCGTCTAATGTTTCGGTTAATGTACCGATTTGGTTAACTTTAATTAAGATGGAGTTAGCAACGTTGTTATCGATACCTTTTCTTAAGAAGGCAGGATTTGTAACGAATAAGTCGTCACCAACGAGTTGGATTTTGCCACCGAGTTCTTTTGTGAGTTCGGCCCAACCTTCCCAGTCAGATTCCGCTAAACCATCTTCGATGGTGATGATGGCTGGGTGATCTTTGACTAACTTTTGTAAGTAAGCAATGAAGCCCTTGCTATCATAGGAACCTTCACCGGATTTGCTTAATGTATATGTCTTTGTATCGGCATCATAGAATTCGGAAGAGGCAACGTCCATACCTAAGAAGATTTGTTTGCCAACTTCGTAACCAGCATTTTTAATAGCTTCTTCAATTAATTCTAATGGTTCTTCGTTACCATTCTTGCAGGATGGAGCGAAACCACCTT
>CAMIVH010000008.1 GCA_946401755.1 uncultured Caryophanales bacterium
TATTCATCTAAACCAATATCAGTGTTCACGTCTGCGAGACGATAAGCATCGATATGGATTAAAGGACGATCTCCGTCAAAGTAGACTTTCATAATATTGAATGTTGGAGATTGGACCACGCTCTTGATATTTAACGCTCTAGCAATACCTCTCACTAAAGTTGTTTTACCCGCGCCTAAATCACCGGTTAAACAAAATGTTGAACCAGGTTTTGCAAGGGCAACAAATTTCTGCCCAAGATTCATTGTCTCTTCGGCACTATAAGTGATTAATTGATATTCCATCTTATTCCTTCTTTGTACTTTCTAGATACTGATTGAAGTAACGGTTAATTAAATCGTCATTAAATGGGAATTCACGATTTCTCATTCTTTCAACGATGATTTTTGTTTGGTTCTTTAGAACAGCGTCAAGTTCATCACTATATTGATAGGTGTTTTTATGATGGAGATATTCTTTCTCATCTAAAACCCTAATTTCGTTATCGTGGAATAACTTAGCGTCTAAATCGTAATCAATATATTTGATTGCGTCTTTATCAATAATGCTTGGAGAAGCGATGTTGCAGTAATAGCAAACACCATCTTTCTTAAGCATGCAGATAACATTCCACCATTCTTTCTTTGAAAAAATGGTAACCGCTGGTTCTTTGGTAAACCAGCAACGACCATTAGCCTCGATGACTTTAGCTTTCTTCGTGGCAATGACTAAATAGTCTTCGGTATTTTCCAAGACTAAACCACGATCCCAAACGCGATGTAAGGCACCGTTATGCTTATAGCAACGGATACTATACCAACGTCCTACGGAAGACATTTTTATTCTCCTGCTAATAATCTAATGATGGCGTCAACATCCTTAAAGGATTGTTCAAAACCAGCAGTATCAAATGGTTTATCGAATGGAACCGCCATAATGGCGTCATCATAACTTAAGTAAGCAGCGCTGTGGCCACCCCAAACAACAACGTTAACGTTGAATAAGCGACCTTCAACTTTAATCTTACGGAGTTCGCTTAAGAATGTGCCTTTAAGAACTTTGCGAATATCCGCACCTTCTGGACCATAAACGACTAAGCCGTCTTTTTCTTCTAAGACTTTTAAGTCTTCGACATCGTTTGGTAAATCGTATGGTTGTTTTTCATTTTGCATAACAATGACAAAACGACCTTCAAATTCTAAATCATTTGGAAGTGTGACATACTTACCAACAAATAAAGGTGGAACTTGTTGTTTTCTTGAGGATGGTCTTAATAAGGCTAATTCACCATATGTGAAGTGATGACCTTTATATTCACCTCTAATAATGTTTCTTGAATTGATGTTTGTGGCTTCTTTATAAACACCATCACCGACAAAATCCGCTAAAGCGAACTTTTCAGATTCATCAAATGTGATGTTTTCATATGGTTCTTTGCCAAACATTCTGTCTCTTAATTTAGTGGAGAAGAATGAGACATAATCTCTTGTCTTGTTTGGGAATTTCTTTCTTGTTAAAAGATAATAAACAACCATACCGACGATTAAAGCACCGCCACAGCCAAAGCCGATGTATCTAAGAACTGGGTTGTTATTCATTACTAAGAACATAATGCCCACGATCGCTGCTAAAACAACGAACATGATGATATTGCTAATCTTTCTTGTTTTTGAATATGAAGCAAAGAGTTCTTTTCTAGCGTCTTCAATGGCCACGTTATATGGCTTTTCTTCTTGTGGAGCTTCGTTATCGAGATTTGGCTCTTCGATTTTTGGCTCTTCTTGTTGTTCATCAATTGTCTTGATATCTTCGTTTTCCATGGTGTACCTCCAAAACTGATATAACTATAACACAACAACATTAAAAATGTTACTTGTTTATATACACATAGTATGAAAAATCAATTGCAACTAGTAAACAAAAGTTTATGATTATTGGTGGGAGCTGAACGAAATTCGGCTGAGAGGGTCCTTCTTGGGACCGACCGTACCTGATCTAGGTAATTCTAGCGGAGGGAACTTTTTTATTTAAATGATTCCCCCTCTTTGCTAGACAATGAGGGTTTTTATTTAGGAGGAGAGTGTTTATGAAAAACACCACAAATGCGGTACGTACCATCTGTGAAGTCGGTATGTTTGCTGCGTTAGGTTTCGTCTTTGACGAATTACAAGGCATTATTTTTGATAGTGTCTTTCCAAATGGTGGCTCCATCGGTTTTGCAATGATTGCGGTTTTAATTATTGCTTATCGTCGTGGCTTTTTCCCAGCCTTAGTCACCGGTTTTATCATGGGATTACTTGATATTGCTTCAAAAGCTTATGTCATTAACATCTTCCAATTGGGTTTAGATTACGTCTTGCCTTATGCACTTGTAGCATTCGCGGCTTTCTTAAAGCCACTTTATGATAGGGCTACTAGTATAGACAAACGTATAACAATACTTCTTATTGGTACTGTCATCGGTGGTTTATGCAAATTCTTGTCTCACTTCTTAGCGGGCGTTATCTTCTGGAGTGATGCATCGGGCTTTGCCTGGGGATTAAATAGCATGCATCCATGGTTATATTCTTTCATCTACAATATTGCTTTTGTTGGTCCATCTATTATCTTAACCGCAGTGCTATTAATAGTTGTTCAACTATTTGCCCCAAAAGTTCTCACCACAAGAAGTGCATTTATTGATAGTGAAAAAGAAACAAATACCACTGGTCCAATGATTGTCTCATTCCTCACAGTGTCAACAGGTTTATTCTTCTTTATCTTTTTCCTTGTAGCATACATAAAAAGCTATCAATTGAAAGATTGTGGAGATGGCCTCTACAAATACACGTTTGATCCAAATAGTATGATTCTCTTTGTTTTAGGATTGTTCCTTGTTGTCTTGGGCGTTGTATCCTTAATCAAAGTTTTCAAAAATGACTTCTCATTCGTGACATATACCGGCTCTTTAAGCGCTATTACAACAGCTGCATTTGTTTTTGGTGTTTATAGGTTAATCAAAATCGGTACTTCAGGAGAAGATGCTACACTATACTGGATCTGGTTCATCATCGGTGCAGCAGTGATGCTTGCATCAATCGCTTTATTGATTCTTTCCATTATCAAAAGAAAGAAAAATAACGAATCAATTATTTAGCCAATTAATTTCAGAGAGGCCGTGCTCCCTAAGATACCTATTTGCCTCTTTGAAATGATTATTTCCAAACCATCCTCCGTGGTTTGCTGCCAAGGGGGATGGATGGATACACTCTAAAATTAAATGTGAAGGGTTATGCAAATAGCCCTTTAATTTTCTCGCAGGACCACCCCACAATAAGAAAACTATTGGGGTGGTTTGTTTATCTAAAACTTCTAAAACGCTTGCTAAAAACATCTTATATTCTTCAGTATTATGGCTCATAGCTTGATGCGCTCTAACGGATAATATGGAGTTCAATAGCAATACGCCTTGTTTTGCTAAATAGGTTAAGTCACCAGAAGAGAAATTCATCTTGCAGTTATATTCTTGAGCAATCTCTTTGTAGATGTTCACTAAGGATGGAGGAACTTTAATTCCTTCTGGAACTGAAAAGGATAAGCCCATAGCTTGACCTGGTTCATGATATGGATCTTGACCAACAATTACCACTTTGACTTTGTCTAATGGAGTAAGTCTAAAGGCATTAAATAATAATTCCCTTGGAGGGTAACATGTATAATCACGATATTCTTTGTTAAGAAAATCGTTTAGCTTTAAACAGAATTCTTCGTTTTGGAGTTTTTTAAAAAACTCATTCCATGTTTTTGGTGCTTTTTCCATGCTTCAATTTTAACATTGTTGTGTTATTTTGGAAGATAAAACACTATAATGTATGCGTGTTTGGCACCGCCAAACAGAGATGACTATATGAAGATTATCTATTTCACAACAGCATGTAAAAAAGAAGACTATGTGTCCTTCTCTAAAATGTGGGACTCCTCTTTAAACGCATCTATTCAAAATCTTCATAATCGCTTTATTCGCGCTTTAGCGATGACTCACGAAGTAGAAGTCATCTCAATGCGTCCTTTTTCTAGAAAATACTGCAAGTTAAAAAAACTCGATGCTGAAACCAAGCAAGAAGGTAAGATTACCTGGCACTACTTAGGTATTAGAAGACACAAAGTTTCTAGATATCTATCTATCACAAGGCAAAGCAATAAGATTTTATCGAAGATTAATCTTAAGGACTGTATCGCTATCACCGATACGCTTAATCCAAATGTCTTAAAGAACTCCACTAAATTCGCTAAGAAATTTAATCTCCCAATCATTGGTGTTTGCAATAACACTCCAAGTGGTATCCATGATACTGGTAAGTCCTATACAAAACTCCTACTCGATACAGCGGGTAACCTTACTGGTTATATAGCGTTAACATCGAGTTTAAATACTTTGTATAACAAATATGACCGTCCTAACTTGGTATTTGAAGGTATCTTGGATGACACAGTTAGCAAAGCTAAAGAGAATAAATACGGTGATTATATCTTCTATAATGGATCACTAGATCCAAGAGATGGTGTTGATGAATTAATGCTCGCATTCAAGCGATTAGATAATCCAAATCTCAAATTACTTATTTCTGGTTATTATTCAGATGAAGAAGTTCAAAAAACCGCTGAATCAATTAAGAACGTTATTAATCTAGGTAACATCCCAAGCGATGAAGTTATTGCTCTAGCAAATAACTCTAGATTAAACGTTAATCCACTACCATTTAGTGAAGATAGCGATCGTTATTTTGTTCCGCCAAATTTAGTGGATTACTTCAATTCCAATTCAGTTGTTCTTTCAGTGAGAAATCGTCGCTTTAAGAAATACTTTGAAAACGATGCTATCTGGGTTGAATCAGATGAAACAATTAAAGAATTAGAAAACAATCTTTTAGAAGGTATTAAGGCTGGTCTTTCTTTAAGTAAAGAAAATAGAGCGGAAATGATTAAAAAAGCCAACGCTGACGCTAATAAGCTATATTCCATGTCAGTTATTAATAAACGCACTATTCTCTTCCTCAAGCAATTCTTGAAACAAAAAGAATAATCTGAAACACCTTTAAAGTCTTAGATTTGCCTTTTAGACAAATATTTAATACAATCATTACGGTTTATGGAAAACGATATTACTAATCAACAAGAACTCTTAGCGAAAAATCTCGCTTACTATCGTAAGGCTAGCGGTCTTACCCAATTAGAGCTCGCGGATAAATTTAATTATTCCGATAAGTCTGTTTCTAAATGGGAAAGAGGCGAAGGCTTCCCTGATATTTTTGTTTTGAAATCACTAGCGGATTTCTATGGCATCACTGTTGATGACTTCTATCAAAGCGAACATAAAGCCGTTAAGGTTAGTCAAAATAAGAAGAGAAAACAAACATACTTAAAGTTATTATCAATTGGTATTAACTGGTTAGTCACTGTTCTAACATTCTTCTTATTAAGTACTTTATTAAGCAGATTTGCCCCAAATGCACCATTTGAACCTTGGTTAACATTTATCTATGGCACATTAACAACGGGCATTATCCTTCTCGTTTGGGAATTTATCTATCACAATAGATTCTTAAGAATGATTGCAACATCCATTATTATTTGGACTGCAGCGTTATCACTCTTCTTAACATTCTTAGTGGTCTTGAAATTAGCGCTTCCATTGTTATTCGTGGTGGCTATCCCATTAGAAGTATTAGAAATTATTTGGTACCTATTTAGAAGAAACAGAAAAAGATAAAAAGAAAAACTGGCTTAAACCAGTTTTTTCTTAGTCTTCTGTTCCTCCATCATTGATGAAGAGAATACCTAATGTTTGTGGACCACAGTGGCTGGTAATTGTTGCGCCTGCGGTTGTTTCATAGATTGTTTTGAATCCTCTTTCCTTAAGAGCGTCAATCGCTACCGCGACCATTTCAGGTGTCGCTTGTGTATGAGTGACAAACGCCACTGATAAGTCAGGATTAGCAAATTGTTCTAAGGTATCTTTACAATAGCCGGAGATAACTTGAGTTTTACGGCCAATGTACTTTTTAGCAGGAGCCATTTTGCCATCACTAACGATGATTTGTGGTTTGATTCTTAAGATTGTTGCACCAAAGCGTAATAAGCCAGAACATCTACCACCTTTATGTAAGTATTCAAGAGTTTGAATAACAAAGCTTGTTTGAACATAAGGGATACGGGCTTTAACTTTATCAACGATTTCTTGTGGTCTTAAGCCTTTATCTCTTAACTTGCAAGCATAGATAGCAAGTAAGGCAATACCAGTTGATAAGCTTCTTGAGTCAATGACGTAAACGTTATCATACTTGGTGGAGGCCAATTCAGCGTGAGAGAATGATGATGAGATTTCAGAGCTTAAGGAGATATGAATAATAGCGTCATAGCCTTTAGCCTTTAATTCATCAAAATATTCACGATATTGGAAATCATTAATCGCACTTGTACGTGGTAAGATCTTTTCTTTGGCCACGAAGTCAAAGATATCTTGAGAAGTAATATCTCCATCTAAGTAGGCTGTTTCGCCTAATAAGACAGTGAATGGAATCATCTCAAGGTTGTATTGTTTTAGTAATTCTTTTGAAAGGTCGACAGTAGATTCGACAGATATAGCAATTTTCATAACGCCTATATTGTATCAAAAATATTTTCAATGTCTACATAACGAGAAAAATGATACACGTGTAACGTGGAGGACATTACATTTCTATCGCTTTTTTGTCCGCTTCATCGAACTTTTTTAACAAATCTTCAACGGTAAGTTTTGCTTTCTCTTCCCCTCTAACATCAAAAATAATGTGGCCGGTGTGGAACATGATTAGTCTATTTCCGTATGTAATAGCGTCTTTCATGTTATGGGTAATCATTAATGTTGTCATTTGGTTTTCTTTAACAATTTTGTCTGTTAGTTCCAAAACCTTTTTCGCTGTCTTTGGATCAAGGGCAGCGGTATGTTCGTCTAATAAAAGAATTTGCTTTGTTAAGTCAAACTGACGAATCTTCTTATCAAATTCATCGTAGGCGTCCGCGAGGGCTTGACGTTTTTCCTTAAAGGATAAGGATTTATCTTTTTTAATTGAGGCTTTCTTGTTCTTATATTCCGCTAAAGCAGGTTTATAGACGCTCTCAAACTCTTTTTTAGCGACTTCATGGTCTTTTTCACAGAAGGTGATGTAATCCTTCTTAACGGTCTTATGCGTTGGTTTATTACGCATTGTGGCCATTAACAAAGTTAAAGCTTGTCTTTGACCACCACTCATGACGCCAACTTTTTGATTCAATCTAGTTTCTAATCCTAGATCAAATCTCTCAAGTTCGTGAATGAATTCTTTTTTATGAGATTTCTTAAAGCCCCAAAGGAATGGAGAGTGTTTTCTACCACGTCTATAGGCAATTTCTAAATTCTCGATAACAGACATTTCACCACATGTACCCATCATTGGATCTTGGAAAACGTGACCGAAATAGGCTGCACGTTGATGTTCATCCATCTTAGTGATATCAACATTATTTAATAAGACTTGTCCTGAATCTGGTTTAAGGACACCAGTGAGGATATTCATCGTGGTACTTTTACCAGAACCATTACTACCGATGATGGTAACAAATTCACCACTTTCGATTTGTAAATTAACATGGTCAAGGGCCACTCTTAAGTCTTCTTTATTGCCAGTGAGGTTGAATGTTTTGGTAACGTTTCTGAGTTCTAACATAATTATTCAGCCTCCTTCTTTTTCTTTCTAACAAACAACTTTTTAAAGAATCTCTTTATAGGCGGTGAAATTCGCGCCCAAAGTTTTAAGATTGCTTGCTTAATCATTGGTAGACAAAGCGCTAAAGCGATTAAGAAAGCATATAGTAATTTAGTTAAGTCTGTTGGCATCTTGAATACTTGGGTAGCAAGCATGATGATAGCGAAGTATAGTATTGAACCTAAACTAATGGATATAAGAGCGTTTTTAAACGATCTCTTACCAAATAATGTTTCGCCAATAAGAATACTTGCTAAGCCAACAACAAGATAACCAGTTGCACCTTGTGCATTCATACCACTATCGATTTGGGCAATAAGAGCGCCTGCTAGGCCGATTAAAGCGTTACTAATGGAAACGCATATAATTGTGGTAACTGTGGTATTAATGCCTTGTGATTTGGCCATTTTCTCATTAATACCAGTGGCACGTATGGCCATACCATATTCAGTACCAAAGAAGAAATAGGCGACCGCTAAGACTATGGCGACGATAACCGCAACTACCATTACTTGTTGCCAACCATGGAATATCTTTGGATCTAAGAAGCCAAAGATTGTTTTAGAGTTATCAATGCCGTTAATCTCTGAAGCAAAGATTCTACCATTGGCCAAGCCAAATAATAATAAGGCAATAGAACCAGAAGCGGTCATGGTGATAATACCACTTAAAAGCTTAGGTATTTTAAGCACTCGATTTAGAAATCCAGTGATAAAACCGCACACACCACCGGCAAGCATACCGACGAATGTCGCGATAAGAGGAGGAACGTTTTTAGTAATCATTAAGGCACAAGCTGCCCCACCGATTAATAAACTTCCTTCAGCGGTCATATCAGCGAAATCGAGTATCCTGAATGTTAAGAATACACCTAGGGCCAATAGACAGCATGGAAGACCCATGCTTAATGTCAAACGTATTAGCTCAGTAATATCCATGTTTATTTAGCTTCTTTCCAAGGGAATTCTGATGGTAAGTCTTCAGTTTTAAAACCAGCGTCTTCTAAATTCTTTTTACTGAATGTGTAAGAACATGTATCTGCAGTGTTGAAGAAGACTGGGATATCTTTAACAGCGGTGCCTTTTAAGATCCTAGCCGCTAATTCAGCAGTCTTAACACCTAAATCATAGTAGGAGATGGAAACAGTAACTTGACCACCATCAAGCATACCTTCTTCACCAACGATGACTAATGTTTTATTTTGTCCTAAACCATCTTTGACTTTAGCCATATTGCTCGCGACAGTGTTATCGGTTGGAATCCAAATAGCATCAACTTGAGCGGCTAAATCAGCAATATTTGTTTTGATTGTGAATTGGTCAACACATGTTTTAGTGACAACTTCTAAGCCTTCAGCTTGTGCAACTTCTGCTGCCATTTCTGCTTGAACACGTGAATTTTGTTCATTAGCGCAGTAGAAGATACCTAACTTTTTGGCGTCTGGAATCATTTTCTTTGTTAATTTAATTTGATTGCCTAATGCTTCTTCTGGTTGAAGGTCACTTGTACCAGTAACGAAACCTTCTGGAGCATTATTGTCTTTTAATAAGCCCGCACCAACAGGATCTGTAACAGCAGTGAATAGTAATGGAGTTTTAGAACCAATATTTTCTTGAGCTGCTTTTAAGGCTGTCGCACATGGAGTAGCAATCGCTAAATTAAGTTTGTGCTTTTTACTCGCCATACCTTTGGCTAATGTGGAGTTAGTAGCAGCGGTTGCTTTAGCGTTTTGAATATCAAGTTTTAAATCGCCAAAGCCTGCATCTTTAAGACCTTGAATAAAGCCTTCTCTTGCATTATCCAACGCTGCGAATTCACCGAATTGGAGAATACCAATGTCAGCACTTTCGGTTGAACAGCCTGTCATCATTAATGGTGTAAGCATAAGTGGTAAGAGCGTTAATAATTTTCCTTTTTTCATTTTATTTGTCCTCCTTAATGAAATAAAAAATTGGTGTCCTGTTTGGCACCAATTAATAATTCATTTCTTTTTTATTACCAGTGCCATTGATTAAGTCCTTGTAATCAATAACACCTTAATAGCTAAAAGGCCAAGATTATTGATTACCTCTTGGATAATAGTAGCTATAAAAGTAATAAAATGCTCTTTTCATAATTTTACTTGGCTATAAGTTTAGCACTATCAAATAATATCGCAACAAAAAATTTTATCTTCACTAATTCTTGAGACAATTTAAGTTTATTGTCAAAAACTATTGATATATGCGCGCAAATAAAAATGGGGAACCGAGAGAGCGGTTTGCATGAATCTGGCTATTTTATAGTTTCCACTATTCTGATGTAACGGCGTAAAGCATATTCGCCATCATGACTTTCGCCCGCTAGCATTCTAGAGTTATCGCCTAAAGCGGTTATTCTTACTGCGCCTGCTTTGGCTAATAAGGAAACGATATCTTCTTTGCCTTTTAGATTTTTATTAATAGAAATAGTTTGTAAGAGATTTTTATTTGGTTTTAAGACATTTACTATATCTTCTTTCTTAAGCGCTTTAATCCAAATGTTTTGGAATAGATATGATAATTCTAGTTTGTTATCTTCTTTAACAACGATAGAAACACCACTGTCCTTATAGATATTATTTAAGTTACCTTCTAGTTCATCGTTATATAACATAAGTGAATTCTTAGCCTTTATAGTTAAAGGTAAGGTATTCATAGATTTACTAACTTTAGCGAATATTGGTAAAACTCTTTTAGCCAAGCTATGTAGTTCTTCTTTACTATCAGTGTTCACATAGATGCCTTGAGAGGAAGAACAGAATAATTGATTAGATAAGCAGATGGATTTACAGAGGTCTTCAATCTCTTCGTTAGTGACACCACTATCGACATAACTAAAGGAGATTTTGTGACCCCAAGAAATAATTGAAGAATGGATGTCAACGAATGATCTAGCCGCTCTTTGAGCTTCATCTCCACCCCACACAATTGTGGCGTCCGCCATATTGGATAATTGTTTAATTGTTTCTACTTCTGTACTAGGAACATCAAAGACGTAAACATAGTCTTTTAATACTGGAGCTTCTTTGATTAGTTCTTTTAGTAAAAGAATAGATAAGCCATTATCGCCAGTAGGAAGCTTTAAGATGTTGATATTACCCACAAGGAGACCTTCCACTACGCTATAGGCTGGTAAAAGATCAACATTACCCGCGGCAATATGGAATAAGATACCTAAAGGTTCATAATAACGGTTATTATTTTCATCTAATGAAAGCACACCATTTTTTAAGTCACCTAGTTCAATATCAATCTTCTTTATCAATCCTTCTTTAGAAAAGACTTTCGCGTATCTTTCTAAAGATGAATATGGCATATTAAGGGCTTTTAGTAATGGTAAAGCAATATCATCAAACTCATGATTAATCACTCTTTGATAGAGTTTATCGCAAGCGTCAATCACGGTTAGATAGGAAAGTGTTTCTTTATTTTGCAAAGTTAAATACATATCTTCTTTTAAAGAAGAAATTAATTCCGCTTGTTTCTCATTAGGATATATTTCACCTTTATATAAAATCATGATTTATCTCCTTTTAAGAGTTCTTCTGCCCCAGCGGCGCAGGTCTTAATATCTTCAATACCACTTCTACCTAGTATCTCTAAGTACATGGATTTTTCTCCACATGGACAACTTTCTTCATGCAAGATACCTAAATCATCAGTCATGATAGATAGAATAGGCGTACCCACACTCATGGGGGTTAATAGATTAATTAAACCCACTTGTCCTGGTTTAACAGGTTTAAGTGTTTCAACATCTCTAATGATGATTCTAGCGTAGTTAGGAATATGGAAATGATGGTAACGGCAATCCGTATATAGAATAGGATGCTCAACCGCTCCAAAGAATTCAAAGATATGTTTATCATCAATACCTAAGACTTCATACGCTAAATCATAGAAGACTTGTTTATCGACTTTTTCTTTATAGAAAGATTTCCATCCACCACCTAAGGAGATAATTGATCCTTTAGGTAGTTTTAACTTTATTCCTTTAGCTTTCATTTGTTCTAAAAGGAAATATGTATAAGCAGGGAAACCTAATGTTCTAATTGGTGTTTTTCCTTTGGAATATTTAATGAACTTTGCTTCTAAATTATCTAAATCAACTTTATAACCATCTTTTGTCCATCTGATCGCGTAATCTTTACTCAAAGCAGGAGATACGAAGGTAAAGCCATGCGCGGTCTTGGCAATGGCTTTATCGTTACCTTTATGTGGTTCGTAACCAAAGACGATATATCGATGTGGTTTAATAGACCATAAATGATGATAAGAGAACACTCTTCTCACCATGCCCCAGCCTCTTAATAAATCAGTAAATGTTAGTCCAATAAGAGAAACATTCTTACCAGATGTACCACTGGAGGTGGCTTTAACCCAGTAACGGTTATTCTTTAACGATAAAAGATTATGGTGTTTGAAATATAAAGTGGGTATAGGAGGAATCTTTTCTAAATCGTCATATGAGTTAATATCTTCAGGCGAGAAGTTCATCCTATCAAGAAGAGCTTTATAATCCTTATTATGTTTATAGTGAAATAAACAATTTTCTTTCATCGCAAGATAAAACAAATTGTCATCTAGACTATATATTTTCTTTTTCCTAGTTCTAAACAAGGAAGACATTTTACTCATAAGAAAAGAATACTCTATATAAAATAAAAAGTCATCATTCGATGACTATTCTATTCTCATTGGTGGAGCCGAGGAGAATTGAACTCCTGTCCCAAGAAGGCTCTTCAATAACGTCTACAGTTTAGACGATATTAAGATTTAACACGCTTTCGTATATCGACTCACTAGGACGTGCGAGATAAACGGAATTTCGGCGCTAGTAACTTATCGACTCTAGGCACCTATCCTTTTGGTATGACACCCTACCCAAGCGTGAAAGGATAAAACCTTGGGGGATGCTCTGCCCGGCGCCTTGCGTCGGACCCTATGTCGGGAGCTAAATTAAGCTAAGCAGAGTTGTTGAGCTCTAGGAGCTCTCATATAACTGTTGTCAGTTATTTTTGTTTTGATGATAACGTCATCACTCGACTGCAGTTAGAGCCTAACCATTCCTGGTCGAAACCAATACGACCCCATGTGCGTATATTTTATATTAAAGAGAATTACAAAATCAACCATACAAAAACCAGGTACGCTCAGCGCACCTGGTATTGTTTATACTCGAGGTATATGTTTAACTATTCGGCAGCTTCGACAACTTCGAATTCCACCATAGCTTCATAATAATATTCATTCTTATCATGATCACCAAGTGTGTTACCATCGAATTTTTCAACATTCCATCTAGCTCTAGCAACTTGAATGCCAGCTTTGCTCATATCTGGATTTTTACTCCATTCTGCATCTTCAGCGGCATCCTTAGCTCTATAAGCCCATTCAACTTTACGTTGTGAATCGAAGATAGAACCTACTGCTAAGTTATTTCTAACTTGTAAGCATGTCCATTCACTCATTTCGAACATACCGTTGACTGTGTATTGTGGCATTTTATTGCTACCAGTATCGACAAACATACCGATTAATGGAGTATATTTGATACCGTTAGCTTTAATATAACGACCACCTTGTTGGGTGTTATAGTTGGCGTGGACGTCAACGAACCATTCATAATATGAACTATCACCAGTAATCTTATTACCGACCATGTTGTAGTCGTTACTTGTTGAAATTAAGACTAAGCAATCAGCACCGGCTTCATCGACGTTATACCAGTAACCCTTCAAATCATCGATCTTTTTGCTACCATCGTAGTTAACACCGTTATATAAGCCGTCTTCCCAAAGAGTAATGTTGGAGGTCTTTGGTGTATAGTCACCTTGCCAACCTTCAGCGGTTAAGCCTTCAAAGACATAGATCTTATGGATTGGGTTACCATCTGCATCTTGTCTCTCTTGGTTAGTAGCGTAATTTGGAATTGCACTATTAACGGCACTCTTTTGTTCAGTTGAATATGGATTGTCCGTTTCAGAAAGTTTGAATTCAGCAGGATTGAAATCATATTCAATCTTTTTAGATTCATAATCTTTAAGACGTAATGCCACTCTTTCAGCAAGAGTTGTTTGTTTATTGGCGGCATTACCTTTTCTAATGTTTTCGGCAGTAACACCATAAACACTTAAGATAACGGCTAATGCGGCAACAGCCACACCACCACCAACAGCGACTTTGACAAGTCTTTTGCCAGCAATCTTTTCTTTCTTTTGTTGATCTTCATCTTCTTGCTTAATCATGCCGATGAATAAGACGGCAATAGCGGCAGCAATAATCACGATTGTGATAATGAGCCAAGATAAGCAGAGTGGGAGAGAACCACCTTGATAGTGAATTTCATTGATTTCGTCAGCCACTAAGTTAGGAATGCAGTATATTTGTTTCATCAAAGAGATACACATTGGGACAATCGCTAATAAATGAACCCATAAGTACTCTGGAAGTAACAAAGCAACTAATTCAAGAATAGCGGCTAAGAAGAGGAATAAACCAATAACTTCTGGCACATGACCATAAGCGTTAGACGCCATACCTTGGTGCATGTAACCTGGTTCGAAATGTTTATATGTTGCAAAGAAGAATATACCCACGAAAATAGCGAGTAATACGTTAGCGATGACTAGATAGTAGCCAACTTCCTTATTGGCGAAGAAATTTTTGCTCTTTTCCATTGTTACTATTCTCCTTTCGCATCGTTTTCAACAGCAACTCCGTTGCCGTTTGGTGCTTTCTTAATAAATTCATAAATAACGAATAACGCGACCGCGCCGGCGGTTAAAACGCCAGCACCGATGTCAAGGCCATAGAGGACACCTTTCCACCAAGCATTCTTTGTTCTACCCATATCGGCTTCGTTTTGTTCAGCGGTCATATCACCCATAAATGATTGCAATAAAGCATACATGATGTACTTGTTGGATAATTGCATATCTTTGAGGAGGCCACCATCTTTTTGACCAGTAACGTAAGTAACAAGTTGACCACCACGTTGACCGTCAAGACAGAAGATGTTTGTGCCAGCTTCGACCATTAATGGACCATTAGCGTATTTACTATCGTTACTACCACTTTGAGCATCGTCGATGATGAGACCTTTATAATTCCATTCGCCTCTCATGACGTTGATCATTAAGTTTTTATGAACAGCAGCATATGTACAACCAATTCTGTTATAGGATGTCATAACACCCATACCACCACCATAAGCTAAAGCGCCTTCAAATGGTTTTAAGTAGATTTCACGAATTGATTGTTCGTTAGCAAATGTGTTGATACCATGACGGCCGGATTCTTGGTTATTCAAGAAGCAGTGTTTGATATTCATAACTAAGCCTTTTCTTAAAGCTTCGCTAACGACGTTAGCAGCAATGTAGTAGTTCATGATGCCGTCTTCAGACATATATTCAGAAGCACGGGAACCATAAGGTGTTCTTAAGATGTTTGTACCTGGAGCGTTAACAGAAGCAGCGCCGCAGAATAAAGCTTCTTCACCATAGAAAGCACCAAATTTCTTTTGGATAGCGTGGTCCCAAGAAGCACTGAATACTGGACCGGTAGCAAAACCTGTTGCCCATCTCTTATCACCGTAGTTGAATTGAGCTAATAAGCCTTCTGGACCTTCAGCGATAGAGTTTGTTGGTTTTGAAATCTTAGCAACGGAGGCAAGACCACGAGCGTCAGACATAGAAACTGCTAATTCTTGAACTGTCATTTGAGAAATGAAGTCTTTCCATAATTTTTCTGTGTATTCGGCATCTCTTTCAACACCATTCTTGTCTTTATAAGGACCTTCAAATGGCACACCAGCCATATCAGCGAAAGTGATACGTTTATTTTTGCCTTCATCATCTGTTAATTTGACGTTGAAGTTAACACCATCACCTTCAGTGTAGTATTCTTGATCTTTAACTTGGTGTCTACCATTGTTATCAATTTCGTTTTGCATCGCTGTTGTAGCGGTGAAAGAACTTAATGTTGTTGGGAATGTATCCCAATCTTTTCTTGTTAAATATGTGATTTTATTAGCATCACTAGCCCAGTAGTTGAGGTCAGCATTATCAAATTGGTTTTCAACTTCAACATCTTTGTTATAAATAGAATATCTATATGATGTGAAATCATCCTCAAGACTGAACTTGTAAGTAGTATTTGCAGGAGCGGCATAAGCGGCACCATTGTGGTCGACTAAGCCACTGACGCCTTGAGAACCAAGAATGTTGTTCAAAGCTTCGTGCGCACCATTACCAATAGCGAAGTAATAATCGCCACCTTCAATGAAGTAGGCTTTATTTTGACGACCGTTATCGGTTCTGTAGTCATATGAACAGAGGAAGTATTTTTTAACAGGAATCTTAACAGTTTCTGTTTTGCCTTTTTCAACAAATACTTTTTCATATCCGCCTAAGCAAATAGCAGATTTTTCTAATAAATTATCTTTATCCCATTGGGTATATGGTTGTTTGAAGTACACTTGGACAGAGGATCTTGCGTCCATGTTACCAGTGTTCTTAACGGAAACAGATACTACGTATTGATCTTTTTCTGCATCAAAAGAAACGTTTGTAATCTTTTGTTCGAAAGAAGAATAGGACATGCCCCAACCAAATGGATAGCCCATTTCGGCATCATATTGCCATTTTTCTGTACCGGCATAGACACCTTTGTTATTATCAGCGTTACCTTGGCCTAAAACACAGTCTTCATATCTGGTTTCATAATATTTGTAACCAACATAGATGCCTTCTTTATAGGCAACAAAGTTGCTACCATTAGCGTTACTTGGTGCACCAGATAAATTCTTTGTACCAAAGTTTTGGTAAGCCGCAGAGCTCTTTGAATACTTAGCAAATGTTTCAGGAGCGTGGCCAGATGGAGAAAGGGGTTTAGCATCAGCGCCAATGCCATCTTTACCCATTAAAACGTGGACAACACCTTCTAAGGAGTAGTAACCAGGAACACCGAACCAAACAACAGCATCAACGCCATAATCTTCGTTGTCGGCAAATTCCATACCCATTGCGGATGGGGAATTTAATAAGACGATGACTTTCTTAAATACACCAGCATCCTTTTGAGCTTTGACCATTTCTAAAAGGGCTTTTTCGTTTGCTTGAAGATCTAAAATACCATCGGATGGGTCAGTATCTTCAGTACCAAAACGAGTGAATGTAATAATAGCAGCGTCGCCATATTGTCCGAATGATTTCTTTACTTCATCGGTGTAATTTGAAACAGCAATTTCACTATTGCCTGTAACGCTTTGGTTATTACCACTCTTGTAGAGGTCCCATACCGTTTCATTGATGTTAAATTTGCATAATTTAAAAGCATCGTTTAAGTGGACAACCAACTTTTCATTTGGCGCAGCGCCGCCGGCACCAGAACGGTGCATTAAGTGAGCACTGTTACGACCAAACAATGTAACGTTTCTTTCGCCTTCTGCTAATGGAAGGACATTGTTGTCATTTTTGAACAAAACAGCACCTTGTTCTTCTTCTTCAACGCAGAACTTATAAGAATCAGTGATCATTCTTCTGTAGCCAGTGTCGGTAAGACTACCATCGGCTTCAGCATAGTCAGATCTCTTTGAAGCGCCTAAGTTCGTACGGGAAAGATTAAGAACGTCATTGATTAAGCCTTCGTTATCCATGGCGACTTGTGTACCAGCAATTAATGTTGTGGTAAGAAAAACACCAACCGCGGATAAACCTAACCAAAGTTTTGATTTTTTCATACATTTTCCTTTCTACGCGTATGCGCAATGAAGACAGTCAAAAATATATCGACAATAAATAACTATCTTCTAATACAACTAATATCTTACTTTATATCTTTTCAAATGAAAAGACTATATTGCGATGATAAAATGACAAGTGCCTTATTGAAATAAAGTTAGATTACACTAATCAGGATAATAAAAACATCGGTTTTACCGATGTTCTCGAGTTAATATTTATAGCCTATTCAGCGTGTGTTTTTTGATATTCTTCAAGAGCGGCAATGGATTCAGAAAGAGAATAAATTGTTTCAAATTCTCTAGTGATTTGACTGATTTCTTTTTGTTCCATACCAAGTCTCTTACGATATTCTTTTGGGGTGTATCCGAAGTGTTTTATGAACATTCTGTTCATATATTTTGGATCAGAGAATCCTGATTCATAGGAGATTTCTAATAAAGTTTTCTCTTTATTAGGCATTAATCGAATACATTGTTCCATTCTCTTGATATTCACATAGTTTTGGAAAGTGACACCAAATAAGGAGGTGAATAAATGAGAGAAGTGAGTTGGAGATAAATTCTCTTGTTCGGCGAGATCTTGTAGACGAATTTGTGTTTCAAAATTCGCATCAATATAAGAGATGATACGTTCCACTCTTAAGTTCTTTTGCTTTAAGTTAGTCTTTTGAGCTTCAGAAATAATTTCATGTGGCACTTCTTTATAGCAGGACACTAAGACTTTAGCGATGTTGCTTAAAACGTTTAATTGATATAAAGGCTCTTCCATGAAGTAAAGCTTCGCAGATTGAACGAGTAAGTTGATCATTGAATTAGCTTCTTCATCAGATAAGTAATCTCTTAGATTACATGAATTAAAGATTGTGGTTCTAATCTGTGGGAAATATTCTCTTAAGCAGTGATTAGAGATTTGCACAAAAAGGAATAATGGGACATCATCAGTATCCTCGACATCAAGGGTATATAAAGGATCTCTCATATAAGAGTGTACTTCACCAGAGTTGATTAAGAAGATATCACCCGCTTTTAAGGAGTAAGATTTGTTCTTAATCTTAGCGATGCCACTACCTTTGAGCACGATAAAGATTTCAAATTCATTATGGATATGTTCTTTTCTAAATTGAATGCGGTTAACTAAAAACTTTACGTGTTTTAGTTTTTCATAGCGAATTAGCTCGACATCTAATTGTTTCATGACCAATTATTATCTCCAATCTAGGTGGCTTTTTAAATCCGGCTACATATTAGCATTTAGCAAGTTTGACTACAATACAATTTTGCTATTTGTTATCCATTATATTGCGTGTTTTTGAAAATACACATAGTGTATAAAAAGGTGGATATTTGCGATTTCAGTTTTATGGCTTAACTCTCAAAATGATAGTTGCTAAAAAGCTCGCAATTTTCTCCTATTTTTAAGGCATTTTACACATTTTTCGCAAAGAAAAAGCGATGTTCCTTAACGAACACCGCTATTTTTGGTTGTGTTTTTGATTAGGCAGCTCTTTTGTAACCTTCAACGAATTTTTCTCTGATTGTTTCGAGTGTATCAGCTTCGATACCAAAGTCTTCGTTTAAGTGTTTATAGGTTTTATCGGCCCATGTTGCGCCTTCTAAGGCTTCAGTTTTGGAATTCCATTTAGCGATTTCGCTATCACTACCAGTAGGAAGAACTGCTCTTTCACCAGCAAATCTTGTCATAACGTAATCTCTAGCACAGTCTTCTTTACTAACGCCTAATAAACCTAATAAGAACCAAGAAACGATACCTGTACGGTCAGCACCGTGTGTGCAGTGTAAGGCGATTGGTTTTTCATCAGCGACAGCGATAGCTTCAAAGATCGCTTTGTATTGTGCAGCAATATCACAAGATGTTCCCATCCATGTGCCATTACTACCTTCCCAACGATCTGGTTCAGAACCAGATGGGACAGGAGCTTTTAAAAGATCTACGTTGTAATCATCTGTCTTTAATGGAGAAGCGCTAGGAATATTACGGCTATCTCTCATATCGATATCGACTTTGATGCCTAATTCTTGAATTGTTTTCATGCCTTCTTCAGTAATGTTTTTGGTAGTGCCACTATTAAATTGAGCGCAACGGTAGTACATACCTTGTTTGGTGACACCGTTTGGCACTAATGATGATTTCCAACCACCACTATCACGGAAGTTAATAACACCATCAACGTGAATGAAACGTGGAGCGGTTTCATCAACTTTGAACTTGTAGACTTTAGCAGCGGCTAAAGCTTCTTCGCTAACTGCGGCTCTGTAGTAGTATTCTTGGCCTAATTCGGAATTGTAGAAGTTGTAAGCTTTTGTATCAGCTTCCACTAATTTAGCATCTTTGAATTCAGCGTCTTTAGCAATTTGAATAACATACTTTTCGGCATCTGCAACTTCATCAAACTTTAATTCGATTGGGTTTGGTTGAGATTGGTCGTTGTGATAGTTTCTATCTTCAGCGTTGACCACTGGAACATAGGTTTTAATGCTTGTCCAATCTGGGTCTGCTAAATATTGCTTCATTAAATCTGTATGTGTTTCTTTAACACCGAGATCTTCAACACCAGCTTCAGAACCTTTGGATGATGGATCATTGCTGTTGCTATTGCCACTGTTGTTATTACAACCGGTAGCCACTAAAGAACCGAGCAATAAAAATAATAATGCTTGTTTTTTCATGTATA
>CAMIVH010000009.1 GCA_946401755.1 uncultured Caryophanales bacterium
AATATCCAGATTATCAATTCAGTATTGTCGAAGATAAAGATTTCACAGACTAAAAGAAAAGCCCTAAAGGGCTTTTTTAATATCTTCTAAACTAATTGGTCCTTGCCTAACAAGTCTGATTTCACTACCTGTTAAATCAATGATTGTGGAAGGTAATCCACCGACTGATTGGCCAGGAACAATGATCGCTACTTCATCATTGAAGATTTCTTTAACTTCCTTATCATTCATAGCCGGTTTTTGATCCGCTCTATTGGCAGAAGGTACGAGTAATGGTTTTTCTAAATATTTAAGTAAATCTAATGCTTCTTTATTGGATGGGATTCTCACACCTATCACGCCCGTATTATGCGTTACGTAGGCGGGCACGCACTCTTTACACCTGAGCAAAAGTGTCACTGGCCCAGGCATGAACTGTTTAAGCGCATTTAATAGCGGTTTTTCAATGAAAGCGTACTTATTAATTTCATCTAAATCATAGAGCATTAAAGTATATGGTTTATCTTCTCTTCTTCTCTTGATTTTATTTAATAGTTCATAGGCTTTTTCATCATCATAAAAGACACCTAAACCGAATACTGTTTCCGTAGGAAAGGCAATCACTTGATGATTATCTAAAGCTTCTTTTGCTTGTTTAAAATATTTTTCCATATTAATTAACTACTTATTAGCCAATGCTTGTCGCCTATTATTATCACAAATAGGCTGAACTTTTTTGGCTGCCTTTATTGTAAACAATATAGATAGTTTTGTTAATGTCTTTTTCCTGGAGAAAAAATTTATTTTTTATATTTTTCTATGTGTGGTATATTTTTCTTGTTTGAAAGAGGGAACTTCATAATGAAACATTTAATTATTTTTAATCCCGCCGCTGGTAAAGCAAACGATGGCGGCGCTGCTTTTGAGCAAAAGATCAAAGAAAGCTTTGAAGGATTAGATTACGAAATATACAAGACCACAGGTCCACGTGCTGTCGTTGACTTCTTAAAAGGTTATTTAAAGAAGAACGCTAAAGACACAGTGAGAGTTTACGCTTGTGGCGGTGATGGCACTGTTAATGAAGCAGTCAATGGTATGGCTGATTTTGATAACGCTGAACTCGCTATCTTACCAACTGGTACAGGTAATGACTTTGTTAAAATCTATGGTGTCACTAATGAAAACGTTGAACAATATCGTGATTTCAAACCATTAATTAATGCTAAACCAATCGAAGTTGACTTGAGCAAAATTTCTGGTGCTTCTTTAAGAGAACCAATGTATTCCATTAACGTTATTAACTTTGGTTTCGATGCTATCGTCGGTGCTCGTGGTAACTACTATAAAGAACATGGTTTACCAAAAGACGCTAAAGAAGGTACAAACCCATATGATTATGCTTTGAAGCATGATGCCATGAAATGGGGTCGTTTCAACGATATCGAAGTTTTCGCTGATGGTGAAAAGCTCAATGAAAAGCAAATGTTATTAGCCACCCTAGCTCAAGGTAAATTCGTTGGTGGTCAATTCAAATGCGCTCCTAAGAGTGATAACACCGATGGCTTAATCGATGTCTGTGTTTTAAAGACTATGACATTCCTTGGTTTAGGTATGATTATCGGTACATATACCAAAGGTAAACATTTAGATAGAAAGAGAAAGAAAATCGTTTATCGTCAAGCCAAAGAAATCAAAATGGTTTCTCCAAAAGACTTTGACGTTTGCGTCGATGGTGAAATGATTTGTGGTAAAGAATTCAAAGTTGAAGTCTGTCCAAAAGCTCTCAAATTAGTCCCACCTGCGAAAGCTGAATAATTAATCTATGTTTGTTTCTATATTTTGTGTAGCCGTTGGCGCTATTTTATCCATTGTCAGTGCTTTCACATTTTGGCCTGTCCAAATGTGGTATGACATCTATCGACCAATCGTCCTATTTATCGCTGGTTATTTTGGTGGTTTAGCAATCGCTTGGATCTTCTTTGATTTGGCGGGTAGATTCACTGTTTCTTACAAGAAAAACTATGCAAAACCATCTAAATTTGCCCACTTCTTATTAACAAGCGGTATTTCCTATATCAATAACCACGCTAACGTCCGTGTTAAGAAAATTGGTTTAGATAAATTACCAAGTGAGAAGTTCTTACTTGTTTGTAACCATAAGAGTAAATTTGACCCAATGTTAACCGCTCAAGCGCTAAGTAAATTTGATTTAGCCTTTGTTACCAAAGAAGACAATATGAAGATTCCTTTAGCGGGAAGATTCATGTGGCGTAATGGTTATATGCCAGTCAATAGAGCGGATAAGATGCAATCTCTTGAACAATTCAAGAAAGCCGCTGAGTTAATTGGTTCGGGTGCTTCTAGTGTTGGTATTTATCCAGAAGGTAGTCGTCAAGAAGAACATGTCATCTTAGCGGAATTCCATAATGGCGCTTTCAATATTGCCACAAGAACCAAATGTCCAGTGGTCATTATGACATGTAAGGGCACCAGTCAAATTCATAAGAGATTCCCGCGTTCCACTAATGTGGAATTAAAGGTAGTCCAAGTCTTATATTACGAAGACTATTCCGCAATGAATGCCACTGAGCTCTGCAATTACGTCCATGACATTATGTATAAAGATTTGAGTGAATAGTATTCACTCTTTTCTTTTTGTAGGCACGCTCACACCACTATATGAAAAAATAATAGCAAGCATAAAAACTTGCTATTTTTTTCTAAAAGGGTTATACCTATCGGTATGAAAGATCAAAAGAAACGTCTTAATCCATACTTACTTGTTATTCTTTCATTTGTCATTATCATCTTGATTGGTTCTGTTCTTTTAATGTTCCCATTTTCTAGAACCGCGAATAACTATGGCGATTATGTTGATTGTTTATTCTTAGCAACATCTGCGACTTGTGTGACTGGTCTAAACTGTTTCCATCAAGGTATCGCGACTGAATTAACATTCACTGGTCAATTAATCTTACTACTCCTTATTCAAGTCGGTGGTTTAGGATTTATTACCATCTTTACATTCGTCTTTACTATCTTTAACCGTAAATTACAATTTAAGGATCGTTTATTCATTTCCTTAATGGTTAATAACGAAGATATGGCGCAGGTCACCACTTTCGTAAGAAAGATTATCTTAATCTCCTTCTCTTGCGAATTAATTGGTTTCTTATTAGGCTTACCTGTCTTCTTACAATATTCAGATAACGTTGGAAGCGGATTATGGAACTCTTTATTCACTTCCATTTCATCCTATAACAACGCTGGATTTGATCTATTTGGTAATGCTTCTCTTATCAGAGGCTCTGGTGGTTTTATTGATACCTTACCAGATTGGGCATATTACTACTTATGTTCATATATCATGCTTTTGATTATCTTAGGTGGTATTTCATTCCTCGTGGTTATGGATATCTTTGCCAAACGTAACTTATCACAATTACGTGTTTTCACTAAGATTTCATTATTAATGACTGGTGTCTTAATCGTTACTGGTTTCTTAGTCTTCTGGATGGGACAGGGTTTCCAACGTCCATTTGACGCGTTATTCCAATCAGTCACATGTAGAACTGCAGGCTTTGCCACTTTAGACCAAGATAAGTTAAGTGTTGTTAATAAAGTCTTCTCTTGTTTCTTAATGTTCTTCGGTGGTAACCCATTAGGTACCGCGGGTGGCGTTAAGACCACTACTTTGTATATTATTGTCCTAGCGATGGTTTGCTATTTAACTGGTCGTAAAGTGACTTCATTCCATAGAAGATATTCTAACGAAGTGATCGTTAAAGCGATGTCCTTAGTTATTCTTGGTGTGAGCGTCATCTTCTTAAGCTTTATTGGTATTTATGCCTTTGAAGCCAAGATGGATGTACAAGCCTTAGGTTTAGAAAGCACAAAAGCCAGTGCCTTGATTTACGAAGTATTCTCCGCTTTCGGTACTGTTGGCGTTAGTGCGGGTGTGACTCCTCACCTCAGCTATGGTAGCAAAGTCATCATTATTTTATTGATGTTTATTGGTCGACTTGGTCCAATTACCTTCTTACAATTATTGGGTAGCAAAATGCGCTTTGATGACCAAAGCAAATATCACTACGTTGAAGAAGATTTCTTGATTGGCTAATGAAGATTATTCTTCATCAGCTTTCTTATATCTATTAGTGCCTCTTAAGGCTTCAATTAAAGCTTGTTTTTCTAATGGTCTGAAGAAGTAGAAGCCTTGTAATAAGACATCACTATCAACTTCTTTGATGAGCAAGTATTGGTCAATGTTTTCAACACCGACGATAGAAGCTTTCATATTGAAACGACGGATTAATTGTAATAAGGCTTTTAAGGCGTTGAAACGTTGGTTATCACTATCGATGTGATTAACAAGGTTACGGGAAATCTTGACTTCATCAAAGCCGATTTCTTTTAAGATTTCAACGGAAACATAACGACCAGTATATTGGTCACACACTAAGACGATATTGAGTTCTCTAAGCACTTTGCCAATTTGTTTGAATTCATCAATATGTGTGGAGACATCATTTTCTGGAATTTCGAAAGCGATGAAATGTTTAGGAAGTTTAAGATTTTCAATGTACTTCTTAATATCTTTAGCGAAGTTCTTATCGGTAAAGAAGGAGTAGTCAGTATTAAGGCCAAATCTTCTAAAGCCTAAAGATGAGAAGAATAAGCCACCATATTCCTTGTATAAGGAGGCAGTGAAATCAAGAAGGGCATGGGAAATAATACCGATTTGATTATGTCTCGCCGCGACGTTAACGACTTCATCAGTACGCATTGCGACATTACGATAATCATCAGAGATACGTAAGAGTAACTCAGCACCATAGATTTGTTTATCACCAGCGTTAACCATTGGTTGTAAGTTGATTTCATATGTCTTATCACTGAAGGCTTTCTTAATAATAGAAAGAATGTATTCTTCTCTATTAGCACTTCTAGAATAGTTACTTTCATCGAAGTAAATGAAGTCTCTATCAACTTCATAGTGACCTCTTGTGGAGAAGACATCGGCTTGTTTAATTAAGCTTGTGGCGTTAGGGAAGGCACGTGGATAGCTGACTGGTAAGAAGGTGATGTTTAAAACATAGTCCGCGGACTTATCAAGGTTCTTCGCGACAGCGTAAATCTTTTCACATTCATCTAGAATGTCAGTTTGGCCATATTCGTAGAATAGTAACGCTAAGAATTGGTTTGTGTAGTAATAGATATTTTCTAAACCACGATGTAACTTCTTTAAACGCTTAGAGAAGTCACGGAGAATAGATAAAGTACCTTCAGAACCATGTTCTTTAACAAGGTCTTCTAAGTTATCGATTCTTAATAAGAGCAAATAGCCTTTACCGTTCATCGCGTAGACATCTTGTAAGTTCTCAATAAGAGTGTGGAAGGAATTGACAAGAAGATCTTGGTTATAACGGCTTTGTGATTTATGAGAGTAGATATTCTTAATCGCTAAAACACGATAGACATTATGGTGATCAGATAACACTAAGGATGTTTCATAGTTGTCTCGACCATATTTGACTGTCTTTTTATTGCCAGTGAGAAGTGGACAATCTTTACAAGGCATATCTAAGCCATATAAAGTCTTATGGCACTTTTCACCAAATTTAGCGTTAGGAAATAAAGCCTTTAATGTTTGACTACCATTTAAGAGAGTGTAGTCATCCGCACTAACACGGTATGTCGAGAAGTCAGCAATTTTAAGAATGGCATCGATTTCATCGAATGAGCTTTCAATTTCTGTATCTCTTTTCTCACTAATTAAGAAGGAACTAATTCTTGTGCAGAGCATTAACATTGATTCTTGGATATAAGAATCGAACTTAAGTTCTTTATTTTTATTAAAGAAATAAATAACACCTTGCACTACATCATTACTCTTAATGACGTAATAGAAGCCACTTTCTAGTCCAATGCGGTCTAAATGACGTCCTAAGGCGTTATTCGCATGATTCCTGAATGAGAAGTAATAAGAACCATTATCGTCCTTAGTTTCGTCCATAATGTGGATTAAAGCCTGGTTAACAGTGCCATCGTGACTTAATGGGTTGATTTCATCATCATTAGCCTGATAGGCGATGACATAACGTTTATTAACCGCATCTAAAGCGATGATACCAGCATAGTTGATACCAAAGTATTGCGCGGTGGTCTTAATTGTATCTTGGATAATCTTATTATTTTCTTTGCTATAAGCCGCGCCAAATTTCATCGTTGATAAAGGTGCGATGATTTTACTCATAGAGTTAAGGTTTGTGGAATTTCTTAAAATCGCGTTACTCTTTAAGGAATGTAAACGGTTTGGTAAATAGAAGTAAATATCATTACCTTGACGTTTGGCGTAACGTAAGTCTGGGAAGATTTCATTAACATCACTAAATGGATAGCAGACTAAAGAGAAATGTGCGGTTAAAGGAGTGATGCCTTCAGCGAGACGCTTAGAGATAGAAGCACTACGCATGCATGTTTCTAATTGTTCTCTAATTTTGCTTAAAGAATCGATTCTTGGTAAATAGAGATAGATACTCTTGCTATCTTCACCAAGGACATACAATGGTTGTTCATAATCATAGAAGTTTTCTTGTAAGACCTTGATGATGTAGTCGATATTCTTTTTGGTTAAGCTTTCATCTTCAAGTTCATAGTATGTTTCGATGATAATGTTACGATAGTTTTGAGATTTGAAGATGATGTTATCAATTTCTCTTTTGAAAGATTCAAAAGTAACAAGATTCTTTTCCTTATCAATATAGTCTAAAGCAATATCATCAAAGTTATTTTCATTAGGAATAATAGTCGCACCGATTAATTCTTTTCTTAAGATATCAACGTGCTCATTTAATTCGGTGATTTCTTTATAGTGTTTACTTGGGTATTCACGGAAATCGTTTTCGTTTCTAGCGATATTTTCAAAGTTAGAAATGGTAATACCATATAAGCCATTAATAAAGACGTTTCTAAACTGTCTCATAACATAAATGGAATAGGCAATATATAAGGCAATCATTGCGCCAGCGAAGATAACTGTCGCTAAGAATAATGCAGGGTCATCAGTTCTAGCGTAGAAGAATGCTAAAAGAGCGACAACAATCGCAAAGATATTAATAAAAGCGATTGGGAAGAACATGACAAAACGGAAGAAGATTTTAATGGAACGGTTTTTTGTTGCTTTAGCCATCTTACTTACCTCCTTCAGTGATGATTTCGTTACGACCAATATCACCGATACATGTGACAACGGCTTTACCGATATTGACGTATTCTTTCATCGCTTTTAAGTATGTATTAACATCACTATTCTTATCTAAATAACGTTCCACGACTTTGATGGAAACAAACGGCACTTTGGTGAGATTACACGCTAAAGCGGTACCACCAGTATTTGTGTCGAATACCACGTTAGTGTCGAATCCTAAAACGTGATCAAATTCTTCAATGTCATAGATTTGACCTGGTTTATGATAGTCCACACTTGTGGAAATGAAGTTAGCTTCTTTGAAGGTGGAGAATGTTCTCTTTTCAAAAGCACTTTCAATATAGGAAACAACGTCTTCAGAAGCATCGAAGATTTGTTCGAAGCCTGGGATTTGACCGTATTTAACATTGTCTTCGTTAACTTGGTCAACGTCACCTAAGATGACGTGTTTAGAAATAACAATATCTAATGGTTTTAAATCTTTTGAATAGGCGATACAACGACCCACCACTAAAACAAGGATGATGAAATACTTCTCAATGAGATATAAAGTCAAAGCACTGCTCAAGTAATTTGTTTTCACTTGATCCACTAACATGACCGCTTGGTTAAAGATTGTGCCAATGGTCACTTTGAATTTGCCCATGACGAGTTCTTCTCTTTTGTTAGTGATAACACTTTCGAAATAGAGGATATCATCATGTTGACTACCAATAATCATGATCATACGTTAGCGCCCTCCTTCTTTTCAAATGGGTTATTATCTAAGAATTTTTCGAAAGCTTTCTTTTCTAAGGCTTCAGAATAATAGAAACCTTGGATTGTATCACACTTAGCTTTCTTTAAGATTTCAACTTGTTCTCTGTTGTCAACACCTTCAGCGACAACTTCCATGCCGTTAATCTTACATAAACCAATTAAGAACTTAACGATTTCACGTGATTTAGTGTCGCTAACGATGCCATCAATAAAGGACTTATCAATCTTAACAACGTCGAATGGAATCTTTCTTAAGTTACCGACGTTAGAGAAACCAATACCAAAGTCATCCATTAAGACTCGAATACCATTTTCTTTAAGTTTCTTAATAATGGAGATGGATAGGAATTGGTTAGCTTGAGAAGTCGCTTCTGTAATTTCAATTTCAATTAAGTTCGCAGGAACTTTAAATTCCTCTAAGATACCCATAATGGTATCTAAGAAGTTGGCACTATAGAATTCGAATAAGGAGAAGTTAACGGAGACTGGTAAGACTCTTCTACCTCTTCTAATTAATTCATTTAAGTCTTCACAAACTTGTCTTAAGACATAGATATCAATATCGTGGATTAAACCAATGGATTCCGCTTTGTTAAGGAACTTAGTAGGCGCTAATAAACCATACTTTTTGGAATTCCATCTGATTAAAGCTTCTGAAGAAATAAATTGTCTCTTTGTTAAATCAAATTTTGGTTGATAGTAAACAACGAATTCTTTGTTTTCCAAAGCTTGCGTTAATTCTTCAATATCATTAGAGGAAACAGATTTACGGAAAGAATCTTGATAGTAAGTAATTGTTTCAAAGTTCTTTTCGGAGTTATCTCTAGCGAGTAAGGCGTTTTCAATTTGGTGTGTTAAGAGTTCACTATCAAAGACACGAGCAACGCCGAAGAATGGTTGCACCCAAATGTGACGGCAGTTTTGTTCACCAAATTCATAAGCATCTTTAGCAATTGTTTCGCAAATATTTTGAATTGATTGTTCGTTTTGTTTAGCGCAGTAAATTAAGAAAGAACCACGGGAGAAGGCATAGACAAAGTCTCTCTTCTTCGCTCCAATCTTAGTTGGTAATTCTTCTAAGAAATTAGCAATGTGGTTATTGATTAAATAGATTTCATGGTTTCTATTAACGTTTTGAGAGATGACAAAAGAAGAGAATGTAAAAGCAATAATATGTTCCGCTTTTTTGCCAATTCTATTTAATCTAGAACGGAGTTCAACACGTTTTTGGAAAGCATACATGTTAAAGAAAGCACTTCTGACACCTAAGTTATATTCGTTATCGTCTTGTAACGTTTTAATCATTGATAAATTAGAAACATATAAGTAAACAATAGTAACGAAAATAACCACCATACCAATGGTCGCGAGGTTTAACATATTGTTGAGTAAGATGTTATCACCAAAAATACCACCGATAAGGGCTAAACCGGTAACGATAGCGATGGCTGCAAGAAGAACAGCCGATATGATAACTGCAAACAATCTTGCTCTACTTGCTTTCATGGCTTTCTCCTTTCTTCTTACTAATCATTTCTTCTAAGAGTTGTTCTTTAAGTCTCTTTTTATCTTCTTCGGAAAGAGTGACTTGTCCGGTGTTGTTATTTCCACCACTGGCGCTTGCTCCTTCTTTAGCCTCTTCTGGCTCTTTATAAGCCTTAAAGATATCAATGACACTAGTGATTACTAGATAGAACGCTGGAATTAATAGGAGCACTAATAATCCAAGAGGTGACGCTACAAACGAGAAGACGCCACCCAAGAATGGAGAATTCACCTTCACCACACCAAGAACTTCTTTTTCGGTGAAAGCTTGGTATTGGTTAATAACAATCGGAGTTCCTTCTTCTTTGTTATAGCCCATTTGTTCTGAGCGGTCATTAATGCCAGATGCAATAAACGTATACTTGCCTTCTCCCTTTTTAGCAGAATTGTTGACATGTATTTCTCTAACTCTGTGGGTGATAGGTGTATTTGTTGTTAACTCATCAACATATATCCTTTTTGTTAATTCAGGATTATCCGTTGGTTTGGTGTATGGAGTTTCTGCTGAATAAACATTCATAAATGTAAGATCAATTGTTTCTCCCTTACTGAAACGTTCATAAATCTTATCAGCATCTTCGTTGTAAGTAATTAAAGCGGTCTTTCTGTTATAGACAGGTTCCATAGAGTCTGTTGCAACAACAAATGTTCCATAGCCAAATCTAATTGTTTGATTGTAATGTTCTTTCTTATGGACCATACCATCAATTTGGGCCGCCATAATGACTCCGAAAAGCACAAGGAAAATACCAGTAAGGATCCATTCAGTGATTTTTCTGGCCTTACTTTTTGGCTTTTTGACACGTTTTTCCTTTACTTCTTCGCTCATAAACTACTTTCTATTTTTTCTTACCTTGCTCGGCCTCTTGCGCTTTTCTTTCTTCTTGACGTTTTTGCGCTCTAAGAGACTTTGGAGCTTTTTCTTTCTTATAGATAATGGCCACTGTGCCATCACTTCTCTTAAAGAATTTCTTAATCTTTCTGCCTTCTGGTTGTGGTTCTGCTTTAGCAGGGGCTGGTTTAGCCTCTACTGTTTTAGCAGGTTCCTTAGCAGGAGCAGGTTTAGCTTCTTCCTTTGGAAGTGGCTTTGGTTTCTTTAATTGTGGCCAAACTTCATTAGCAGCCTGTTCGAAGCTTACTGGTTTAGCCTTTTTCTGTTTATCGGTTTCATAGATAACGACTTCTGAACCATCGTATCTTGTAAACTTAATCTTAACTTTACGACCCACTGGTTGTGGCTCTGCAGGCACAGCTTCTTGGACTGGTTGTTCAGCAGCTGGTTGAGCAGGTGCAGCCTCTTGGGCTGGTGCTGGAGCAGGCTTTTCTTCCACCACGATTGGAGTTGGATTATTCAATTGTGGCCAGATTTCGTCCGCAGCTTCATCGAATGTCACTGTAGGCACATAGACGACTGGCGCTGGCTTATCAGCAACTGGTTGTTCCACTGGTGCAGCTTTTTCAGCCTTCTTAGGAGCAGCTTTAGTTTTCTTAACAGGCACTTCCACGACCACTGGTTGTTCTTCTTTAGCCATTGGTGTTGGGTTATTGAGTTGAGGCCAGATTTCATCTGCTGCTTCATCAAATGTCACGGTTGGAGTATAAACCTTAACGACCTTGACTGGTTGTTCTGGAGCAGGTTCTACTTTAGCAGGAGCTGGGACTTCTTTAATAACTTCTTTAACAACAACTTTTTCCACAATCTTTTCTTTTGGTAATGGATGTGGGTTTCTAAGTTGTGGCCAAATCTCATCAGCGGCTTGTTCGAAGGTGACTGTTGGTACATAGACCTTTTCAACTTCTTTTTCTTTCTTTTTGCCCTTCTTAGGTTCTTCTACTGGGGCATTATTAGCATTAACGATTTCAGTAACATCTTGTTTAGAAGCGTTAATGATTTCATTACGCATCGCGTTGAGTAAGTCTTCTTCTTCTTTTCTAATAGCTTCTTTCTCCATTTCAAGGAGTTTGAGTCTAGCTTGTTCACGTTTCGCTAAGATGTCTTTGACCTTTCTTTCGAAGGCATTAACTTCTTTTTGTCTGCGCTTTAATAAGTCATTCTTTGCTTTAAGGTCTTGTTGATTTTCCTTCTTAGCAGCGTATTCATCTTCGTAATATTCTTTTTCTTTCTTTGTTGGGTGGAGTGGTAAGTCTTTTTTAATCTTACTATCTAGATAGGCTTGATAGCCTTCATCCACTCTTGCGAAAGAGATAGGACCTTCTAATAATGGACCATAGATAAATGATTCATCTTCCGCGGATGTAAGAATTCTTGGTTTATAAACCTTAGTGTTAACTTTCTTTTCACGGGCAACGTTATTGCCTCTTAATGTCACATAGTTAGCGAATAAGGTTCTATTTAATTCAGAAATTTCTTCATCATTGAATAATGAATAGTTTTCATCAATCTTATAGTCGACACCTAATCTATCGTAGGTTTCGATAAATCTATAAACTTCATAGCAGTGTCTATATTTAGGGCTCTTTCTAATGATGTTAGTTTGCACGATTGGGTTTCTAACATCTTTTTCATTCTTCATTTCTTTCATAAATGGAGAATTATAGAAATAAGAAATATAGTCTCTAGTTTGTTTAATTCTTTCAACGTAACTACTGTTGATCTTGGTTTCTTCGTCTTCTTTCTTATAAGAAACTTTAATCTTTGTTTCAATTTCTACTTCCGCTCCATCGACGATGGATTTGTTCTTGAAGTATAAAACTTCTTCGTTATGTAATTCAGCGAATTTAGAAACGAATTCATAACGTTTAGAAATGAATAAGAATAGTCTTCTTACGAAAGTGGCGATGAATCTATTTTCATAAGTGTGTAAATCATCATCACTACTCATGGATAAGATTTTAGAAGGGATGACGTTTCCGTATTCATCGACTTCTTTAATGTATTGAGTATGGCTCGCTAAGTGTTGCACAGATTCAGATGTGACTTTTCTCGCGAGTTCAACTGGTGTTAAGTTACCGGTTGTTTTAGTGTGTTGTCTTGGATTAGCGATGATATCACCTAAATCGAAGATACAGCCTTCAATCGCTTCAATCCAACTCTTATCAAATGAGGAAGACGCTAAACGGTCAAGTCTTAAATAAGAGTTCTTACCCGCGCTTAAAGAATCGTAGATTTCCTTGGCGTGGGAATCACGTACGATTTTCTTTATCGCGCTATGATAGGCTTTATTTAATTGTTTGTTTGTTGTGACCGTTTTTTTCATGATGAGTTAGTTAATTAGTTATTTTTGATTAAGCTATCGATGTAACTATGGGCCATCTTGAAGTTGCCCTTACCGTACATCTTATCTAATTGTGCATCGAGTTCTTTTAATTCGTCTTTTAAGAAGGCGATGTTAAGAGATTCGAATTTCTTTAAGACCTTGTTAGTGAAGATGAAGTCATAACCATCGACTTCTTTACCACCACAGGCGACATATACTGGGATGAAGGTATCTAATTGTTTTAAGATACGGTTACCAAAGGCGAGTTTGAATTTCTTAATGACGAAGTTATCAAGTTGTTCGAACTTGTCAGACATGTCTTTAGAAATTGGGAATTGGTTAATGGCATCGTCATATAATCTTCTAATTTGGCTATATGGGACATTCATGGCTTCTTGTGGAGCGCATTCGAATGGTCTGCCCTTATCATCAAAGAATAAGGAAATAGCACGGTCATAGACCTTATCGGAGATGGTGAATGTACTATCATCGTTATTGGCGGTACCAAAGAAGATGACGTTTTGTGGGATTAATAATTTTCCATCTTTTAAGTTAACTGGGTCGTTAGCGATTGTGGTTGGAATTAAATCGATAACCCAGTCATTAGGATCTCTCATTTCCATGATGGATAAGAATTCAGCGAAGTAGTATTCAATACGGGCTAAGTTCATTTCATCGAGGACGATGACATCTAAGTCTTGTCTATATGTTGTGGTATATAACGCTTTTAAGAATTCAGTTTCATTGAACTTCTTAGTGAATTCGTTATAGTAACCTAATAATTCACTTCTATCTTTCCAGGATGGTTGAACTGGAATAATCGCACTATCGAAATTGAAGAATTTACCAAGAGCGAACGCTAAGGATGTTTTACCTGTACCAGAGATACCTTCTAAGATGATTAACTTAGAGGCGGCCATACCGGCAAATAATTGTTTAATAACATCTTCTCTATAATATAACTTCAATTGGCTAGCAGCGAAGTTACGGAAAGCGTTACATAATTCTTCGAGGGATAAGTTTGGACGATTTGGAATGTCCATATTTGTGCCTCTATATTTGTTATCAACATGGATAAGTTTTGGGAAGCGGGAGGATACTTCTTCCACGATTTCTTGGCTTTCTTGATCTAATTGGCTATCAGGACCACGTAAGCCCATATAACCAACTTTGAGATTGAGGATCTTATCTTTTTCTTGGATGGCTTGGAATAACTCATAGTTGAGTCTTTCAACTTGTCTAGATAATTCTTCTTTATCTAATTCCTTGCGGACAAATCTCACATACTTACGTAAGAAGATGACAATAAGGAAAATTAAACCAGCAAAAAGGCCGATTAAAAGTAAGAGCATGATGACCCAGAAGAGCCAGCCAACAAAGCCGAACTCACCACTGTGGGCGGCCATATAAGAGTTATAAGTGTTGAAATTGTTTCCTAAATCAGTCCATGGAGAAACAAAGGCCTTATAGAAGAAAGTGCCAATATCCCCTAGTACCTTAAGGAACATTTCTCTTAAGTAATCAAAATAAGCAATCATTACAAGATCCTCCTTAGTAATTTGAAGCTAATGTTTGTGTCAAAACAGGCGCCCATTGTTTCATTGATACAAGCTTTATCCCAGCCTTCTAAATAGACAGAGATAACAATTTCAGTTGGTTTACCTTTGTAGCAAGGAATTAACACATCTGTATTATCACCACCAACTTCATCAAGGGCATATGATTCTTCTTTAGCGATTTCTAATCCTTGAGAATTCGCTTTATCGAAGGTATAAGCATCTTTTCTATTTTGAGCAGTGAAGCTATTGCCATAGAAATTGCCTTTTGTTTCTATTTTTTCAATTTGCGCTGCTGGATCAACTGGATCGACATAAGCCATCTTTGAACGGTCATTGACTTCCCCGTAGAGATATTCTCTTCTATAACCACCATCTTCATATGTGTCATAGTAGCCATCAGCATTATTGTCTAAGAGTCCACCGAAGAGGACTTCTTCATTTTCTTGTTTGTATGGGTCGATAACATAATAACGGTAATAATTTTCGTCATTGACTAAGATGGACATTCTTAAACAATCACGGAGACTATTAAGTTTTTGTGTGATGTCATCAACACTTACTTCAGGATATTTATTATGTAGTTCCTGCGCGCGTAAAGAATTGAAATTTTCGTTATAATCGAATGCACAGTTATCAACATCTAAAGTAGCGTAGTAATCCACAGCGTTGGATAATAAATAAATTCTCTTTTGGAAAAAGCCGCCTGTGGCTACTTCGTCAAAAGCAATGCCATCTTCTGTGACAGGAGATGAGCAATCATAAAAAACTGGGGTATCAACTTTTTGGCTCATCCACGCATCACGATACATAGAGCTCACAGGCGCGAATAAAAATTCATCTTCGATGAGATCTTCACTAGTGAGTTCTTCTTTAAAAGTATTTAATTCTTTTGAGGTCGACATTAAAAGTTGTACGTTACCATTCATATCAATATCAAAAGAATTAATCTTTAAACGGTCACTGCTAGCATACCAGGCCCAAGTTAAAGAAACAGATAAAGTCGCAATCGCGGCCATCCCAACAACGCTTGTTAGTATGATTCTTTTCTTGTTCATAAAAATTAAATCCTATTAGTTTCAAATCTTAATTGGAAATCAAATTTATGTGATTGTTCTTCGTCTACGACGGAGAAATCCCAACCTTCTAAGTAAATTGTAGCATCAAATTCACCGATGTTACCAACACTTTCTCCACCTGTTTTACAAACGGAAGTCTTTTTGCCTGTTGGATTAGATAATGTGCCATCGGCAGCTTTGACTGGTTTAATAGTATTTACGCCTTCAAATTTAGCAGTCTTAATATCAAGTTTATTCAAATCTTGATAATAGCCAGCGGCATTTGGTGAATGCTTCGCGGTAAAAGTATCTGGAGCGGTTGAACCACTGCCATTGATGTCCACTAATTGGTCTGGGCCATCGTATTGATGGTTAATAATACCGGTATCAGTGCCATCTTTTATGGTATATTCACCAAAAACAATTTCACCATTTTCATCAAAATCATAGTATTGGTCATGACCGAGGTTTAGCAAACCTCCGACCTTAGTTTCACCTGAACTATTAGATGATGGATTATAAATGAATCCATTGTTTTCCTCATACACAGTAGCATCGCGATTAATATACATTCTCATTGCTTTTGAAACATTGCCACTTGAGCCAGTTGAAGCACGAGTTTGAGCGTGTGTTAACCATATTTCTTGATTTGACACATATTCAATTTGGCCATTAGCCTTGGTGCGGAAGGCCCTAAAAGCAAATGTGATTTGAGAAAACTGCATATTAGTAGCAGCTTGTGGATTGTTATAACTATCAGCGTTAGGAGATTTCTTTAGTGCAAAAGAATTGTGAGCACTATCTGCTGGATTGAATTCACCAGATGTTACTGGGATCAATTCATTTGTAGCATAACCTCTTGCAGCCAAGTACATATTCAAACGCTCAGAGCTTAAGCCTTCGCCTGCAGGTGCGAAATAATAATAAGAGCCATTAATTTGCTCCTCAATCATGTGATCATTTTTTAAAGAAAGAATTTGATCAGCGCTCTTAACGCCAATTTGCAATTGACCATTATCATAAACAGAAGTGCCAGAGAATAGTAAAGAAGCACGTGTTGCATAAGCATACCACGCTAAAGTGCTGCTTATCGCACCACCAATTGAGACAACGGTGCATAAGCCTAAAATCCCACATAGAAGTTTTGTTGGATTAATAGCCCTTTTCATATTCCCTTCTTTCTTTTTTCATACACCAGCAAAGCCACACATATACGTATGACTCTGCCAGTGTTAACTAATCTATTTAAATTATTCCTGCTTTGCTTTATTGTCTATCTTGGACAGCGAATTGAATACCGACATCGAACTTGGAGTCAATGTATTTAGTCGCGTCCCAAATAGCTTTGTTGTCAAATTTTTGCCAACCTTCAACCCAAATTGTCACTGTGACAGTTAAATAACTACTATCACCGGCGATTGTTGTACCGATAGATTTCGCATCTTCTAAATCGGCTTTGGTTTCGTCATCATAAAGAACATTATTTTCTGAGTAGACTAATAATGGGTTAGAAGCAGAAGATTCATAAGAAGCAGAATACGAACTTTGAATTTCATTTTCTGTTTCATCATTGTTTTGATCGCCATAAACAACATCTTTTAAAGCAACATGATCATTGCCTTCATAGCCGAAGCCAAATTCATCGCCTTCTGGATATGCTTGATCGTCTGCGCCGTCGCCATCGATATCAAGCTTGCCACTTGTGTTAATATCGCCACCTAATTTAGAAATGAGTCTATTTTTAGTTGTCGCACCATAATTGGCTGAAATGTGTACACGAAGTGCATTACTAATATCTTCTTTGCCTTCAGGATTCTTTAAATCCTTTTGAAGCACGAGTTTAGACAAGTAGACGTCTTGTTCGTCATTTGCGGCCTCAGCGCCTTCGCGATTGACGTTTCTAAGTTCTAATTGGAATTGTGCATAGTTTCTGTCTGTTGCTTCTTTCCATTTCGTCATATTGCCAACACCAGGTGCTGGTTGAACATAGCCTTTAGTAGGAAGAGCGGCATCTTTACCTAATGCGCCAAATGTCATAGGAACAAGTTTCATATTTGCACCTAATTTGGTGTTTATTTGATCATAAGTGATTCTTGTTCTCCAGTCATTTGCACCTTCGCCAACAAATCTCATTTGGAGATTTGAGCTAACACCACTAGCTTCACCAACGTAAGCAACATTGGCTCTAGTGGAATATTGGTACCATGCGATGGTACTACCAACGGAGCCAGCTAATGAGCCACCGATGGCAAGAGCAAGAGCAGAAACAATAATTTTATTCTTATTTAATTTCATAATTGTTTTCTCCTAAAGAGAGTTTCTCTTTAATTTTTTTGGATAATTTTAATAGTCTTTGTTTTTGAATTATGAGTGTAAGTTTTTTTAATTTTAATGATCACGTTTAATGTGATTTAACGCCAAGTCTAATACCGACGTTGAATTTTTTTCCGACATATGCTTCTGGATCCCAAATTTGTGTATCAGTTACACCATTCTTGTTTCCGGTTAAGCCTTTGTCTAGTTTACTCCAACCTTCAATCCATGTCGTCACAACGATAGTCATATTTGTTGAGCCAGTTTTGCCAATCGATACTCCAGTAGGATTATCAGGGTCAGCACTGATGACTGTTGTGTCGTTATATAGATATGATTCTTGGACTCCGTTCACGCCATAGTAACACTCTACTGCCTCCCAACTTTCAAGTGTATTGTCGTATTCACCATCATTATTCAGATCAAGTGCACCACCAACTGCTGTACTAGTGACACTTTTAGCAAACAAGAAATTTTTCTCATTACCACCTGCATCTGTAACAGCAATGTGTACTCTGACTGCATCTGACAAATCATTCGTAGTGTCATTTGCGGTATCGTCTTTAATTAACAACTCTGTGATGTAGACATCGTTTTCTAATGCGGTTGGTGTTTGGGCACCATCAACATCAGTTAATTTGGCGAGAATTGTGAATTGTGCATAATTACTGCTGTCAGCGACTGTCCAATGACTATAGTCGCCGCCGTGGCCGAAATCTGGCTGTGCGTAGAAATCTGAAAGTGCTGCATCCTTAGCTTGTTCGCCTGTTGTAATAGGAACAAGATGATTACCTGTTATTTGACTTGCCGTATCATTTTGGTAATAATCGTTGCCCCAGTGTCCCCCGTTATCGATTGAAATCTTTAATAATTTAGTAGAATGTGTCATCGCGCCAACATAGGCCACTTGCGCTCTGGTCGCATACTGAAACCAAGCGAGAGTTGAACTAAGTGTCGCAGCTAATGAGCCTCCGATTAATAAGGCGAAACTAGGAATGAGTACTTTTTTAAGATTGAGCTTTTTCATACGCAGCGATATCGACTCCTAATTTAAGTGTCGCACCTTCTGGGTATTCATCTTCAGGTCTGGATTGAGGTTCAAAGCCTTCTAACCAGAAAACTATTGTGTATCTTCTAATATCGTTCCTAACGAAATTATCAACGTCATATTCAATGATTGTACCTTTATTGCTATATTCACTACCGCCACCGAAGGATTTATCGACTAAACGATATTCTTCTGTTTCTTGGCGTGCATCATAATCTGGATTAGCAATAAATTCACGATCAACGACATCGCCACCAATAGTACGATTGTTCTCTTTTGCTCTTTTTGCATAGATTTGATAATCGTGTTTATCGGTATTTGGATCGTTTTCGAAGACAACGATTCTTAATGTGTCATCAAGACTTCTACCTGAAAAATCATCCGCTCTTGTACGATCGTCAACATTAATCTTCATTGTGTATGTAGCAGCTTTAGAACCAATGTTTTTCACATAAAATGTGTACTTAAAGAATTCCAAACCTTTTGCAGTTTTAATTTCACCAGATTTCTCATCACGGTATTCATACTCATATTCACCAACGTTGGAAGGTGTGGTTTCATCATCTAAGTAATTAAAACCCTTCTTTAAGATATCTCCGTAGGTGCTTTCAATAAATTTGCCGTTTTCATTAACACGCAAATATGTCGAGTAATTGGTGGAATCCTTTGCTTCGATCAAAGCTAAGTTGACTTGACTATTATTTAAAGAGACTGTGAATGTTCCTACGGAACGTCCAAGGAAAGAGATAATAACTAAGGAAGTAATTCCGATAGATGAAAACAATGCTACGAAAGCAGCAATCTTTCTTCTCCTTCTTTTTCTTACTAATAAATTGTCGTACATAAATAGCGTTTCTTTTACCCCTTTAAGGTGTTCAAATGTTGTTTGTCCCAATGGGTGAGAAATTAAAATGCCAGTGCCTATCATCCATATTTCATGGCGGGTTTAATTTCGTACCCTAAGGCAACTGGCTATCTTTGATAAGAATATAAAACCTCAA
>CAMIVH010000010.1 GCA_946401755.1 uncultured Caryophanales bacterium
TATCAATAACTTAGGCACCATCGCTAAGAGTGGTTCTAAAGACTTTGCTTCTAAACTCAAAGAAGCCAAGGAAAAACAAGACCTTAATATCATTGGTCAATTTGGTGTCGGCTTCTATAGTGCCTTTATGGTGGCTTCTAAAATTGAAGTCTTAACTAAGACATATAACGGTCAAGGTTATTTATTCACTAGTGATGGTCAAGAAAGCTACACCATTGAAGAAAAAGAAAAAGAAGGTAATGGTACCCAAATTACCATCTACTTAAAGAAATCTTCTAAAGAAGTGGACTACGATAGTTATCTTGAACAATACAAGATTAAAAACCTTGTTAAGAAATATAGTGACTACATCCGCTATCCAATCAAGATGATGGTTACTAAGAGTGAACAAGTGTTAGATAAAGACGGTAAACCTGTTGAAGGTAAATATGAAGATAAAGAAGTCTTAGAAACACTTAACTCCATGATTCCTCTTTGGAAGAAGAACAAGAGTGAAGTGACTGATGAAGACTTAAATGAATTCTATAAGAATAAATTCGGTGATTATGAAAATCCATTGGCGTCCCTATTCGTTAGAGTAGACGGCAAGATCACTTATGATGCTTTATTATTCATCCCAAGTCATATTCCATATAACTTATATAGTGATTCTTATGAAAGAGGCTTACAACTATATAGCAAAGGCATCTTTATCAAAGATAAATGCCAAGAATTAATTCCTGATTACCTTAAGTTTGTTAAAGGTTTAGTGGATTCTGGTGACTTCTCACTTAATATCTCTAGAGAAATGCTTCAACAATCACCAATCATGCAAAAGATTAGTGAAAATGTTGAAAAGAAGATTGTCGATAAATTAAAAGATATTAAGAAAACTGACTTTGATAAATATGTCACCTTCTGGAAGAGCTTTGGTGAACTTATTAAATATGGCATCTATAGCACTTATGGTGCGAAGAAAGAATTATTACAAGATACCTTAATCTTCCACTCACTCAATAACGAAGATAAATACATCTCTTTAGCGGACTATAAAGAAAAGATGGCTAAGGATCAAAAGTATATCTATTTCGTCAGTGGTGAAAACTTAGATGCAATTAAGTTATTACCACAACTTGAGAAATATCGTAAAAATAACGTAGACGTCCTATTGTTAGATCAAAAAATCGATGAATTCGCCATCATGATGTTACACGACTACGATAAAGTCGAATTCAAGTCTATTAGTGATGAATCCGCTTCTGAAGTCAGCAAAGAAGAACAAGAGAAAATCGATAGCGTCACCGCGGATAATAAGAGACTCTTTGATACATTAAAAGAAGCTCTCGTGGGTAAAGTTAACGATGTTGTTGTTTCTTCTAAGTTAGTGGACGCTCCAGTGTGCGTATCCACTAAAGATGGTTTATCTCTAGAAATGGAAAAGACACTCAATGAACAACCAGGCGCTGAAGATACCGTTAAAGCGGAAAAGATCTTGGAACTCAATCCAAATCACCCATTATTCGAAGCCTTCGCTAAGATTCAAAACGATGATGAATTAGTGAAGAACTACGCCAGTGTTCTCTATGAAGAAGCAATGCTTCTCGAAGGTAGAGAAATCGTTGATAAGAAAGCCTTTGTAGATAAGATTAACGAATTATTTATCAAGGCTATGAAATAAAGGATGATATTTCATCCATAAAATAAGTCTGCAGCAATGCAGGCTTTTTGATATAATAGAAGAGACAAAAATATGAAAATAATTAGTATAGTTCTACCTTTATTTGTTCTCGTGTCATGCAAAACCACTTTGCCTCCTCCAATTTATGCCTTTGGTCATGACAATGGTTTTGGTGTGACTGTGACGCATTTAAAAGATGATAACAAGTTTGAAGTACTACTAAAAAAGAGACAGAAATATTTTCGTTTTTCTTACTTTATGGTTGGGGCAAAAGAAACTAAACTTCCAGAATTAAAAGAAATGTTCACTTTTTCTGATACTGGTGAAGAAACCATAAAACTTAATGATGAAGGCTATTATGCTTTCGATAAAGCTCTTGATGAAAGAACAATTTCAATAAAATACGACGAATCAATGCGTAGCGAAATAGTGGACTCAGCGAGCAATATTTACATGACCATTAATTCCTACACATTTAGTAATAAATTCATTAATTCTAGTAATAATAGTTACTAAAAGTTAAAAATGTCTTTTTGCAAAAAATGTCTGCATTAATGCAGGCTTTTTTGTTTATGCTTTAAAACAAATGTTTACTAACTTGTCATTTGAAGTGTGGGTGCGCATTTGCTATAGTATAAACGCATGCGTTATACACACTAAATTATTGTCGGAATCTAATTTTTTGTGTACTAACAATTACATAGTTACGAGAGAAAGGAGCTTTTACTATGTTTAATTTACCTATCTTAGAGTCATGGCTAGATAAGGAAGTAACAGCCGGCTATACTTGGGGTAATATCCTTGAGTATTGGTGGATCGGCTTAATCATCATCATAGTGGCAGCAGTAGGCTTGGTCGGAAGTTTTGTGCTGCTCAAATTAGTCTTCGGTAAAATGAAATTTAAAGAAGGCGATCAAGAAGCACTTAATAATTATAAGAATGCTCCTAAAGCAGAAAAGAAAGCAGTGGCAAAAGCAGCTGCTAGACCAGTTAGAAATGTTATTTTGTGGAATAACATGAGACGCTGGTTAATTCCGGTGGTGTGTGTTGCTGCGCTTATTATGGCGCCAGTCACATCGTTCTTACCAACCGCTGCGTTTGCGAACTTAATGTTCACTCTTCGTGGTAGTCATGTTGACATCTATGATACAGAAACATCAAGACAAGCTGCCAAAGAAGCAGAAAAGAACGTTGTTGTCATTCAAGAAGAAGGCACAGTCTTACTTAAGAATAAAGACAAAACCTTACCATTAAATCTTGAAACCAATAAGAGAGTTAATATCTTTGGTTCATGTGCGTACGGCTTATTCTTCAATAATGGTGGTTCTGGCGCGTTCCAAACAGATGGACGTGTTTCTAACTTCCCAAGAACCGCGGTTAAGTTAGAAGAAGCCCTTCAAGAAGAAGGCTTTGAAATCAATAATAATCTTTTCAATTTAGTTAAGAACTACTATAACGGAAAGAAAGTTTCTGTTGCCCCAAGTGATTATAAGATTTTCTGTGGTATTAACACATTTGGTTATCCAGAAATCGTTCCTTCAGGCAATGGCGCTAAATTAGATCCAATTGATTATGAATTACCAGTTTCCGCTTATGAAACTGCCTTTAGTGAATTAGGTGGTAAAACCGCATTAGAAGACGCTAAAGAGTTCTCAGACACCGCAATCTTCGCAATTACAAGACATGGTACTGAAAGTGCGGATATGAAAGAAGCTGAACTCAAGTTATATTCCGCTGAAGTCGCAGCTATCGATATGCTTGAACAAAACTTTGATAAAGTCATCATCTTATTAAACGTTCCAACTGTCGTGGAAAGTGAATTCCTAGATGACGATGAAATCAGTGCAGCCCTATATATTGGTCATCCAGGCTTAACAGGTACCAAAGCGATTGCAGAAATCCTCTCTGGTAAAGTTAATCCTTCTGGTCACTTAGTGGATACCTGGCCATATAGTGTTAAGAGTGCCCCATCTTACCAATGTTTTGGTAACGATACCACATTAACATATACATCCGGTGCCGCTAATAGAGCGAAATTCACAAACTACGTTGAAGGTATTTATGTTGGCTATCGTTATTATGTCACTCGTGGCATGGTGGATAGAGCAGCGGGTTATATCTATGAAGACGAAGTGCAATATTCATTCGGTCATGGTTTATCATACACGACATTTGATAAATCCATCGTTGAATATAAAGTCGATAAAGCCAACCAAAAAGTGGAAGTCACTGTTGAAGTTAAAAACACTGGTGAAGTCGCTGGCAAAGACGTCATTCAACTTTATACACACGCTCCATACACACCAGGTGGTGTTGAAAAATCATGGTATTCTTTAACAACATTCCAAAAGACAAATATCATCGAACCAGGTGAATCCAAGAACTATAAATTAGAATTCAGTTTCAGAGATATCGCTTCCTGGTCCACTGAAAAGGGTCACTATGTGTTAGAAAAAGGTGACTATGAATTCTCCATCAGAGAAAACGTTTGGGATTTGGCGAAGACTTCAGTTAACGGTAGAGAAAATACCAAGAGTATGAACCTCGCAGAAGATGTTGATTTCTTAACCAGTTATCAAACAGGCAAAGAATATGAAAACATTTTCCAAGATGTTGAATACGGTGGTGGTGTTGAACCAAATACATATTTATCTCGTAATGACTTTGCCGGTACATGGCAAAATAAGGCTGATATCCCATTAGCCTCTAATCCAGATAAGAATCATTTCCCAGGTGGTGCTAGTAACTCCACAGGTTCTGGCTCATTTACTTTCGAAGATAATCAAATTGATGAAGAAGTGAAAGAACAAGAAGTCGCTGGTGACTTAACACTTAGAGATCTCAAAGATGCCGCGTGGGATGATCCACGTTGGGAAGACTTATTAAGTCAATTATCATACGCTGATATGGATAAACTTATCGAATACGGTGGTTTCCAAACCGCGAGTGTTGATAGAATCGAAAAGACTCAAACAGTTGACTACGATGGTCCAAGTGCGGCGTTCCACTCTGGCACAGGTCACCCAAGTGAAGTTATCGTTGGTTGTTCCTGGTCCACAGACGTTGCAAGAGTTATGGGCGAATCCATTGGTCGTGAAGGCGCGGCTCGTGGTTTGACCGGTTGGTATGCCCCTGGCATTAACACTCACCGTTCACCATTTGGCGGTCGTAACTTCGAATACTATTCAGAAGATCCATTAATCTCTGGTTTAATGGCGGGTCACACCGCTCAAGGCATGGCTAAATATGGTGTTTACACATACGCCAAGCACTTCTTCTGTAATGACCAAGAATATAGCCGTGCGGGTGTCTTTGTTTGGGCAAGTGAACAAGCATTACGCGAAATCTATGCTCGTGGCTTTGAACTTTATGTTGATTTAGGTGGTATTGGTATCATGTCCGCTTATAACTGCATCGGTTCATGGTGGTGTGGTGGTAGTAAAGCAGCCTTAACAACTCTTTTGAGAGAAGAATGGGGCTTCCATGGTGTCGTTGTTACTGACTACGCTGGCAGTGACTACATGGCCACAAACATCGGCTTAAGAGCTGGTAATGATATGTGGTTAACACCAAGCCAATTAAGTAATAGCTTAAAACCAAGCAGAGTTCGTACACAATGTCCACATGATGGCGCTATTCTCGCTAGAAGAGCGGCTAAGAACATCCTCTATGCATGTGCACACTCTAACAACATTTGGAATGATGAGGACTATGCTGCTGTTGGTATTCCAGAAATCAAAAAAGCTGGCGACGGTCACTAGTCGATAATTAACTAAACTAATAGAGGGGCTTCTCGGGGCCTCTCTTTTCTTTTGAATAAGGTTATGCGAATAAAATGCAATGTTATGTATTTTCTGTGTCAGGGCATTTTTAATCACTTATAGTAGAATCGCAAACGTAAAAACATACTAATTTTAGTTTTTCGCTAACTTTTCTATGTTTTAAACAACTCATAAAGATTTAAAGGAGATTATTTATGATTAATTTACCTATCTTAGAGTCCTGGCTAGATAAGGAAGTAGTCGCTGGCTATACTTGGGGTAACATCCTTGAGTATTGGTGGGTCGGCTTAATTATTTTTATCGTTGCCGCAGTCGGACTCGTAGGAGCATTCGTTTTACTAAAATTAGTCTTTGGTAAAATGAGATTTAAAGAAGGCGATCAGGAAGCTTTCGATAATTACAAAAAGGCTCCTAAAGCAGAAAAGAAGGCTGTTGCTAAATCATCAACAGGCCCAGTTAAGAATGTCATTAGATGGCACAGAATGAAACGCTGGTTAATCCCAGTCGTGTGCGTTGCCGCACTTCTTGTTGCCCCTGTTGCATCATTCTTACCAACCGCTGCATTTGCTAACTTAATGTTCACATTACGTGGTAGTCATGTTGACATCATTGACACAGAAACATCAAGACAAGCTGCTGCTGAAGCGGAGAAAAACGTCGTTACCATCCAAGAAGAAGGTACAGTTCTTTTGAAGAACAGAAACAGTGCCTTACCATTAAATCTTGAAACCAATAAGAAAGTTAATATCTTTGGTTCATGTGCTTACGGTTTACTCTTCAGTAATGGTGGTTCTGGTTCTTTCCAAACTGATGGCCGTGTTTCTAACTTCCCAAGAACTGCTCTCAAATTAGAAGAAGCGCTTGTTCAAGAGGGTTTTGAGATTAACGACAATCTTTTCAATTTAGTAAAGAATTACTATAACGGAAAGAAAATTTCTGTTGCTCACAGTGATCACAAAATTTTCTGTGGTCTTAACACATACAATTATCCAGAAGTAGCTCCAACTCTAGATCCAATCAATTATGAATTACCAGTTTCTGCTTACGAAACGCCATTCGATGCGTTAGGTGGCAAAACTGTCTTAGAAGACGCTAAAGAATTCTCAGACACAGCGATTTTCGCTATCACAAGACATGGCTCCGAAGATCATGATATGAACTACAAAGATTTACAATTAACTAGTAGTGAACTCGCTGCGATTGATATGCTCGAAGAAAACTTCGAAAAAGTCATTATCTTATTAAACGTTCCAACAGTTATCGAAGCCGAATTCTTAGATGATTCAGAAATCGACGCTGCTATCTTCATGGGTCACCCAGGTTTAACAGGTACCAAAGCTATTGCCGAAATCCTTGCTGGTAAAGTCAACCCATCCGGTCACTTAGTGGATACATGGCCATATAGTGTTAAGAGCGCGCCATCTTACCAAAACTTTGGTAATGATACCACATTATCTTATACATCCGGTGCCGCTAGTGGACAAAAATTCACAAACTATATCGAAGGTATCTATGTTGGTTACCGTTATTACGTCACAGCCGCTAAAGAAGGCTATATCGACTATGATGATGAAGTTCAATTCTCATTCGGTCATGGCTTATCTTATACAACATTTGATAAGTCCATCGCGGAATATAAAGTTGATAAAGATAATCAAAAAGTCGAAGTTACAGTCGAAGTTAAGAATACTGGTGAAGTCGCAGGTAAAGATGTTATCCAACTCTATACCCACGCTCCATATACCCCAGGTGGTATTGAAAAATCCTACTATTCATTAACTGCTTTCCAAAAGACAAACATCATCGAACCAGGTGAAACTAAAGCTTATAAATTAGAATTCAGCTATAGAGATATCGCTTCCTGGTCAACCGAAAAAGGTTACTATGTCTTAGAAAAAGGCGAATATGAATTCTCTATCAGAGAAAACGTTTGGGATTTAGCTCAAACCACTGTCAGTGGTAGAGAAAATACCAAGAAATTAGAACTCGAAGCTGATGTTGAGTTCAAGACCTCTTATCAAACAGGCAAAGAATATGAAAACATTTTCCAAGATGTTGAATACGGTGGTGGTGTTGAAAAGAACACATACTTATCCAGAAAAGACTTTGAAGGCACATGGCAAAATAAGGCTGATATCCCATTAGCCTCTAACCCAGATGCAAGTCACTTCCCAGGTGGTGCGAAAAACAACTCCACCCCAGGTTCCTTCACACTCACCGACAATCAAATCGATGAAGAAGTAAAAGAACAAGAAGTTGCTGGTAATTTAACACTTAGAGATCTTAAAGATGCAGCTTGGGACGACCCACGTTGGGAAGACTTATTAAGTCAATTATCATACGCCGATATGGATAAACTTATTGAATACGGCGGTTTCCAAACTGCTGCTGTTAGTAGCATTGGTAAAACACAAACCGTTGACTACGATGGTCCTGGTGCGGCCTTCCACTCTGGTACAGGTCACCCAAGTGAAGTTATCGTTGCCTGCTCTTGGTCAATAGATGTTGCTAGAGTTATGGGTGAATCCATCGGTCGTGAAGGTGCTGCCCGTGGCTTAACCGGTTGGTATGCTCCTGGTATCAATACTCACCGTTCTCCATTCGGTGGTAGAAACTTCGAATATTATTCGGAAGATCCAGTCATCTCTGGTTTAATGGCCGGTCACACCGCTCAAGGTATGGCTAAATATGGTGTCTACACATATGCCAAACACTTCTTATTAAACGAACAAGAAAATAGCCGTTCCGGTGTCTTCTGTTGGGCAACCGAACAAGCTATTAGAGAAATCTATGCTCGTGGCTTTGAACTCTATGTTGATTTAGGTGGCATCGGTATCATGTCCTCCTTCAACTGTGTTGGTTCATGGTGGGCTGGTGGTAATAAAGCCTTATTAACCACTCTCTTAAGAGAAGAATGGGGCTTCCACGGTGTCGTCGTTACTGACTATGCTGGTAGTAGCTACATGGCCACAAACATTGGTTTAGTTGCTGGCAATGACTTATGGTTAACACCAAGTCAATTAAATAACGACAACAAACCAAGCAGAATCCGCACACTTTTACCACATGATGGTCCAATCCTCTCTAGAAGAGCGGCTAAGAACATCCTCTATGCATGTGCACACTCCAACAACATTTGGAATGATGAAGACTACGCTGCTGTTGGTATTCCAGAAATCAAAAAAGCTGGCGACGGTCACTAAACAATAAAACATCAATTAAATGAACCCCAATTCCCGCGTGGATGCGGGGTTCATTATTTTCTTAAAACTACCTTCATGGTATAATTATCAAGAATGAGTGATATAGATATTAAGATTGCGGTCGTGGAAGACTCCACTGACGATTTAAACAACTGCCTTTCACTGTTGAATCGCTATAGCAAAGAAAAGAATACCTCTTTTGATATCCAAACCTTTGCCAGCGGTGATGCTTTCTTAATGCGTTTTAAGAGCCAATATGACTTCATTATCTTAGACATTAACTTATCCGCGATGAATGGAATAGATGTCGCAAGAAAGATTAGAGAAAAAGATGAAGAAGTCATCATTATGTTCGCCACAAATTTAGCGAAATATGCGACAAACGGCTATGAAGTTGACGCTATCGACTTTGTCTTAAAACCATTATCATATGCTTCGTTCTATTTAAGACTCGAAAGAGTCATGAAAAAGTTAGGTAAAAAGAACGATAATTTTATCGTCGTACCTAATGAAGGTGGCTTTAATAAAATAGAAACGAATAATATCTTATATGTTGAAGTAATCTCTCACGATATTATCTTCCACTTAAAAGATAACCAAGAGCTTACCACAAGTGGTACTTTGAAGAAGTTTGAAGAACAGCTCAAGAATCACTGGTTCATAAGATGCAATTCCTGCTATTTAGTTAACGCGCATAATATTAAGCGCGTAGAAAAACTTGACATCCAATTAGCAAATGATGAAATTATTGCTATATCACATCCAAAGAAAAAGGGATTTATGGAAAGTTTCAAGAAGTACATTATGGAAGAAGGTAACTAGTATATGGATCTTAAGACTTTGCTAACAATGTTCATCTCTTTTACAGTCGAAATTCTTGTGGCGTCTGTTCTTTTAATCAAGCATCGACTTACTTTTAGATTTAAACCATACATTTCTATTCCTGTTGGTTTATTGATTGCTTCGAGTGGCGCTGTCGCTAATATCATTGGTTTACATTTCTTTGTGAAACCAGAACAATGGAATGAATTCCTTAATATTGCTGTTTATACAATTCCAATTTTCACCATTTATGGTGGCTTGTTATTCGCCTATAAGATTAAGCCATTGAACTTAATGCTTCTTCTTACTGTGGCCTATACCTTCCAACATATGGCTTATCAATTTAGCACAATTGTTTTAGATACTGGCTTAAACTACAAGATTTATTCTAACTTAGGCTCTAATGCAGAACTCGTTAGCAATCTAATTTTGTACGGTGTTAGAACTTTGGTCTTTGTGGGCTGTTATTTCTTCATTGCTAGATATTATGTTAAATATTCAAAATACATTTTAAGCAAAACATTCATCATTGTTTTGGGCGTTGTTGTTTATCTCGTGGTAAATGTCGCTAACGTTTTCATCGTCCAAGCTTTGAACACGTTATGGTATTTCTCGTGGATAAACCAATTTGTCAAACTAGATGCACTTAGAGGTATCCTCGCAAGTACACTTATTATCTTCTGCATCTTATTTGATGTTCTTGTCGTGGGTGGCTTCCGTATTGTGGAACATCGTCAAGAAACAATGATTATTAAAGCCACTCTTAATTCTAAAATTAGACAACAAGAGATGATGGAAAATAACATCAACTTCATCAACATGAAATGTCACGACTTAAGAAAAGAATTAAGAAGATTAAAAGCTAAAAAAGGCGAATTAACTGATGAAGACTTCTGTTTGTTAGAAGAATCTCTTAACTTCTACGATAGCAGTGTTAAAACAGGTAATGTTAATATCGACGCTTTAATCCAAGACAAACTTATTTACTGTAATTCTGTTGGTATTGAATTCACTTCTCTCGTAGACGGGGATGCCTTTAAGGATATGGCCTCTAGTGATGTTTACTTCTTACTAACCAACATTATTGATAACGCGATTGAAGCGACAGAAGCCATCCAAGAAAAAGAACATCGTGTCATCTCATTAACTGCTTCTAGGAAACACGGCATGTTGATGATTGAAGAAACTAACTACTATCATGGTGAATTAGTGTTCAATAACGATGGATCAATAAAAACCACGAAACAAGAGAACAAAAAATACCATGGTTTTGGCACTAAGTCGATTGCCTATATTGTTAAGAAGTATAATGGCACGATGGACTATGAAACAAAAGATGGTATCTTTAGATTAAAGATAGCGATATAAAACCAATAAAAAAGAGCGCGATTAAAAATATGATAATCGTGCTTTTTTAATGTGCACAAATATAAGATTACGTATAAATGTTATAAGGTTATGCAATATCTATTTTTTATTATTTTCTTCTTTTCTATAGTAATTGCGAACTAGGAATACTTTGCCAATTTTTGCCACTTCTTTACGTTTGCGTTGTGCGCATTTATTAACAAGGTTTCCACACACAAAAAGTATTTGTTAAGCGAGAATCATTTTGATCTCCCTTAATGAAACACACAATGTTTTTTAGGAAAGGAAAAATATAATGAAAACTAAAAAAGCATTACTTCCAGTCTTAGCGAGTGCTTTGTTACTCACGATGGGTCTTGCCGCATGTAACAATTCCACACCAGTAAATCCAGGTACCTCATCTGGAGAGGCTGAAGAAGTCAAAATTGAAATCACCTCTGAAGGTGGTAAAAAAGAAATCCAAGTCGGTGAAACATTACAACTTACCGCGAGTGTTGGAGGCGTTGCTTGGTCCACAAAGAGTACAGACATCGTTTCTGTTTCTGAAACGGGTTTAGTCACCGCTATTAAAGATGGTTCTGCTAGAATCACCGCCAAGAAAGATGGCTATGCTAATGGTTCCTTCACAGTTACAGTCTTAAAAGCTCCTGAAAGAGAAGCCAAATATTCTCTCCGTTTAGAAGACGCTGATCACTATTCTCCAAATGACATTTGGGGTATGGATTTATCAGCCTATGGTATGGGCTTCATGGGTCCAGGCGATTCTCCAGTCGAAGACAATGGTGGTGCTACAGATGACAGCACATCATTAGGTTGGTTACAAGAGGGATGCAAAGAAACATTAAGTTTCACATCAGATAAAGCTGTTAGAGTTGAAATGGGTGTCACAATGGCTTATAACGCCGAAATGGATCTCGGTTCTGCAATTACTGTTAAATTTAACGGAGTAGAAATCTCTATGGTTGGCAAATCAACCGTCGCACCAGAATCCGCAGAGAACTACTATGAATTCCATGCTATTTCATTCGGCGAAGTTAATCTTATCGCCGGTACAAACGTTTTAGAAATCGAAATGATTGGTCAAGGACCAAACATGGATAAAGTTGTCTTCTTTACAAACGAAACATTACAACTTGCTACAATTCCAGCACAAGCCAAACCAAAAATTGAAGTCGTCGCTGACAAACTTGAAGTTGAAGTTGATTCTGAAGTTCAAATCCAAGTCAAAGACAACTTAGCGGGTGTTGCTTATAAATCCGCTGATGAAACAATCGCTACAGTTTCTAACGCTGGTTTAGTCAAAGGTATCAAAGCCGGTAAGACCACAGTCGAAATCACTAAAGAAGGCTACAAGAAAGCTTCTGTTGAAATTACAGTTAAAGCCAAACCAGTTGCTGGTCAAGTCATTCTTGAAGCTGAAAGTGGTGAATTAGGCGGTTCCGCCAGAGTTGAAAACGATGCTAACTCCAGTGGTGGTGCTCGTGTCGGCTACTTATCCGAAGGTACATCCTTAACACTAAAGACCACTCTTGAACAAGCTGGCGAATATACAGTTTCTATGCTCGCATATTCCAACAACGTTTCTGACTGGTCTACATATCCAAACGTTACCGCTGACGAATTAGATTTATCATCCTGTATGACATTCAAAGTCAACAACGCTGATGTCGCATTAACAGGTAAAGTCTTACCAGCCGGTGCTTGGGGCACATACGTTGAAGTTAACTTTGGTGATTTCAACCTCGTCCAAGGCGAAAATACATTCGAATTTGCTTTCACCGCTCAAGGTCCAAACATTGACTACGTCAAATTAGTTGATAAGAACGGTGGCACACCAGTCGAAGATAAAGTTACTGTTACATTCGACGCTAATGGTGGTACAGGCGAAATGGCCGCTGTCAAAGCCGACAAGGGCGAATACACATTACCAGCTAACGGTTTCACCGCTCCAGCCGATAAAGAATTCGGTGGTTGGGAAATCACAGTTATGGTTTCTTGGGGTCAATGGACATTCCCACAAACCCAAGTTAAACAACCAGGTGAAAAGATTGAATTAACTGAAGATATTACAATCAAAGCTAACTGGAAAGCAATCATTGAAAAGACAACTGCAGTTGACTTAACAAATGCTTTCTATCTTGAAGCTGAAGATGGTACATTAGGTGGTCAAGCTCAAGTCGAAACAAACAACCCAACCGCTCATGGTACAGGTTCTGTTGGTTATATGTCTCAAGGCGCAAGCATCACATTAAAATTCGATGCTTCTGCAGCGGGCAACGTTAGATTAGTTCTCATTGGTAGTTCTGCTAGTGCTAACTGGCAAGCTCAACCAGTTGAATACTATGATCAAGGTTTAGCCGATACAACATCTATCAAAGTCAATGACACTGAAGTTTCCTTAGCTCGTAAAGGTTTCTTAGGTGCAGATGGCTCCACAATGACACAAGTCGACTTAGGTGAAGTTGCTGTCAAAGCTGGCGTCAACGAAATCGTTGTTACCGCTTTAGCGCAATCCGCAAACTTTGACTGCTTCGCAATCCTTGGTGGCTCTATCACAGTCTCCGCTCATACCGAAGCATAATAATCACTATTTAGAAAGGATAGAGGGCTTGGTTTTAAGAGGCTGGGCCCTCTAACTTATACACTTATGAAGAAAAAACTATTATTTCCTATCGTCGCGGCTTCCTTATTAATGCTGGGGGCATGTAATAACGCTCCTGCGCAATCTGGTTCTAATTCATCTGAAGGACCAGCCGTGGAAACCGCTAGAAAAATCTTAAAAGCTTCATTATCTAAAGACACTGTTGAAGCTGGTATTAAAAGTAAAGTTATCACCGATGTAGAAGGCGTTTCATATCGTAGTGATAATGAAGATGTTGCCACAGTGGATAAAGACGGCAACATTACCACTGATGAGCCAGGTATGGCCCATATTACAGTTAGTAAAGAAGGCTATTTCGATAGAGTCTTAAAACTCTTCGTTGATGAATATGACACACTTGATTACCTTGTTGAAGGTTTTGAATTTGGTCCTGCAATCGTAGGCGTGAAATTAAACTTCGAAGGCAAAGTTAAAAAGGGAGACTTACAAGGTAAACAATTCGTCGTTAAAACAAATAGAAGTAACCGTACAGTTAAATCAGTCGATTTATGTGACCAAGAAGGTCAAATTATTGACGCTGAAGAATCCCATTATGTCCGTATTTCATTAGAAATGCGTTACAGTGGCTGGGGTCCAACTGATGGTGCTTCATGCTTCACCTACGCCAATAGCGTGAATAACTGGACAGACGGTATTACCGCTGAAGCACAATTAGCGAGTGGTCAAACCCTTAAAGTTGGTGACGATGAATACACAAGTTCATTCAAATTCAACTCTATTAGATCAAGAATCGTCTTATCCACTAGAGATTGGGGCGAAGCTAAATCACATACCGCTGAAGGATACACCTTAACTTATAAAGATTATCAAACAGATGCTCTTAGAGAAGACGGTGTCTTAAATCCATTAGTTATTTGGTTACACGGTATGGGTGAAGGCGGTACTGATCCAGATATCGCTTTATTAGGTAATGATGTTACTGCTTTAGGTGAAGAAGAGATTCAATCTCACTTCATTAAAGGCAAACAAAAAGGTGCCTATGTGTTAGCCGCCCAAACACCAACATATTGGATGAATAGTGGTACTGGCTCCATTAATAATGGTGTTGGTCACTCCATCTATACAAAATCATTAAAATCATTAATCGATAAATATATCGCTGATAACGGCGATATCGATACAAAACGTATTTATATCGGTGGCTGCTCTAATGGTGGTTATATGACCATGGAAATGGCCGTTACTTATGGTAATTTCTTTAGAGCGTTCTATCCATGTTGCGAAGCTTATAGTGATTCCTTCGTCACTGATGAAGATATCCAAAACTTGAAAGACTTACCAATGTGGTTCATTCACGCCGCTAATGATACAACAGTTGATCCAAGTAGTTTCACCTTAGCGACTTATAAGAGATTAAAAGACGCTGGTGCAAAAGACGTCCACCTCTCATACTTTGTTGATGTACGTGGTACAGATGGTAATCCTCAAGGTAATAACTATCAAGGTCACTATTCATGGATCTATATCTTCCGTGATGAAGTCGCGTTAGATCAAAAAGATTCAAACAATATCAAAGCTCCATCAACTGAAGCAGTTAAAGACGCCAACGGTAATGCTGTCAATCTCTTTGACTGGATGGAAGCAATGAAATAAAACGGTTGGAATTGAAAAATTTCATAAATCCTTTCTCAGGGGGGGGAGGCGCTTAGTTCATGGGCGCCTCTTTCTTTAAAAAGATATGAACTGAAAATAACAATTTACGTAAGTTAGTTTGATTATTATTAACAATATGTTAATCTAATATCGCAATTAAAAAATATTTGATAAAACCTCAAATAAGGAGATTTTTTATGGCAAGAAAATATCAAGAAATCCTTGATAAATTAACCTTGAAAGAAAAGGCTAGTTTAATTAGTGGTAAGGACTTTTGGCAAACAGTCAACATTGATAGAGTCGGTATTCCAAGTGCATTCTTAAGCGATGGCCCTCACGGTGTTAGAAGACAAGCCGCTGCTGCGGACCACTTAGGTTTAAATGCTTCTATTCCTGCAACAAGTTATCCAACTGCCGCCACAATGGCGAACTCTTGGGATCCAGAATTAGGTGAAGAATTAGGTCAAAGATTAGGCCAAGAAGCTGCTGTTCAAAAAGTTAATATCCTTTTAGGCCCAGGTCTTAATATGAAAAGAAGTCCATTATGTGGACGTAACTTTGAATACTTCTCTGAAGATCCATATCTCGCGGGCAAAATGGCCGCTGGTTATGTAAGAGGTATTCAATCAAATGGTATTTCTGCTTGTGTTAAACACTTTGCATGTAATAACCAAGAAGAAAACAGAATGACTCTTGATAGCATCGTTGATGAAAGAACATTTAGAGAAATCTATTTGACCGCTTTTGAAATTGCCGTTAAAGAAGGTAAGACCAAGAGCATCATGTCATCCTATAACTTAATCAATGGCAAGTTTGCTAATGAAAATGAACACTTATTAGTGGACATCCTTAGAAAAGAATGGGGTTATGATGGTTTAGTGGTCACCGACTGGGGTGGCAATAATGATGGTGTGGCATCTTTAAGATGTGGTAACCAATTAGAAATGCCTGGTACACCAGATAGACCAGAAGAAGTCATTAAAGCCATTGAAAATGGTGAACTAGAAGAATCTGTTTTAGATGATTGTGTTGATAAATTATTAGAAACAGTTTTTGACACTATGGAAAATGGTGTGAATAAAGCACCTGAAAAGTTTGATGTTGAAGAACATCATAACGCCGCACAAAGATTCGCAGAAGAAAGTGCTGTTCTTTTGAAGAACAATGGTGTCTTACCATTAGCAAAAGATAAAAAAGTCGCCTTTATTGGCGATTTCATGTACTTACCAAGATATCAAGGCGCTGGTTCCTCTATTGTTAATCCAACTAAGTTAGATAACACTGTGGATTTATTACCAAATTCTGGTTTTGAAATCGTTGGTGCCGCGAAAGGCTTTGATAGATATGGTAAGAAAAAGAAGAAATTACATAACGAAGCCATTGAACTCGCTAAGAAAGCGGATGTTGTTGTTATGTATCTTGGTTTAGATGAAGTGACTGAAGCTGAAGGCTTAGATAGACAAAATCTACACTTAGAAAACAACCAATTAGAATTAGTCAAAGATATTAAGGCTTTAGATAAAGAAATCGTCATTGTTTTATCATGTGGTAGTGCGGTTGAAATGCCATTTATCGATGACGTCTCCGCTGTTTTACATTGTTACCTTAATGGTCAAGCCGGTGCTCAAGCAGCCTTAAATATCCTTTCTGGTAAAGTTAATCCTTCTGGTAAATTATCAGAAACCATTCCTCTCGCTTTAGAAGATGTCGCTAGTAGTGATAACTTCCCAAGCCATACCAGAACAATCGAATATCGTGAAGCTTATGGTATCGGTTATAGATATTTCGATATCGCTCAAAAACCAGTCAGATTCCCATTCGGTTTTGGCTTAAGTTACACAACATTCGAATATAAGAATCTTGTTGTTGATAACAAAGGTGTGACTTTTGAAATCACAAATACTGGTAAAGTTGATGGTAAAGAAATCGCTCAATTATATGTTGGTTTAAAAGGCAGCGCGCTTATTAGACCACTTAAGGAATTAAAAGGCTTCACTAAAGTCTTCTTAAAAGCGGGTGAAACTAAGAAAGTATTTATCCCATTCGACGATAAGACATTTAGATACTTCAATACCGCCACTAACAGGTGGGAAGTTGAAAAAGGCGTCTATGACTTATATGTTGCAGCCTCTATTGATGATGTCCGTTTAGTGGGTTCCATTAATCAAATCGGCACCACAAATATAGTTCCTTATGACAAAGAAGATTTACCACATTACGCTAGTGGTGAATTAAGAAATATTCCTGATGCTGAATTCGCTGCCTTATTGGGTCACGAAATTCCTAACGGTGCTCTTCCTTTCTATAAGAAGAATAGAATGGTTATTGACTATAACACCACATTCAGTGAATTACGCTATTCTAAGCGCTGGATTGGCCGTTTAGTGGGTAAAGCTATTCCTTGGTTCACAAGAGTGCTTAGAAAGATGGGAAACCGTGTTTTAGCCAATACTCTTGTCATGGGTGTTGTCCATCAACCAATGAGAGGTATGTCTAGATTCTCTGGTGGTGGTTTACGTATGAGCCAATTAGACGGCTTAATCATGATCTTCAATGGTCACTTCTGGAAAGGCTTACATCACTTCAATAAAGAAGGCCGTAAATACAAGAAGCTTGCAAAAGCGGAAAAGAAAGCCCAAAAAGAAGCAGAACAAAAACAATAAAGCAATAAAAGGACCCGTGAATTAAAACGGGTCTTTTCATTTAAAAAATTAGAGAATACTATGTATATCATGAAAAACTATTATAAAGAAATCTTTAAACGAAAATCATTTCACTTCTTCATCGGTGGTGAACCCACGACAGAAGAAGATGTAAAACAAATCAATGAGTTTATTAAAACCGTTGAACCTCTTTACCCTGATATCAAAACTGAAATCAGAATCGTCAAAGAAAAAGAAACAACATGTCATAGAGGCGCGGATTATTGCATCCTCTTCTACAGTGAACCTAAAGAAGGATATTTAAGAAATATTGGCTATATTGGTGAACAAATAGATTTATATCTTACTTCCCTTAACATAGGCGCACTTTGGTTTGGTATTGGTAAAACCAGAGAAAAGGAAATAGAAGGCCTAGAATATGTCATTATGATTGCCTTCAAAAGAATGCCTGAAGGTAGCTTTAGAAAAGATATGTTTAAATCCAAAAGAAAACCACTTGAGGAAATATGGGCAGGTGAAGAAATGGATATCGCAAATATTGTGAGATTCACGCCTTCCGCATGTAATACACAGCCATGGTTTGTAGAAAATAAAGATAATACATTAGAGGTATATCGTTATAAGAAGCCTGGTAAACGTGGCATTATGCCTATTGATAAAGTAATGTTCTACAACCGCATCGATATTGGTATCTTCCTATTTATCTTAGAAACATGTCTCAGAGAGAAAGACGTCAAATATCAAAGAGAACTATTTGCGGATCTAAGCGACGCTGAAGTCGAAAAGACATTATCTGCGAAATACAAAATGTAATAAAAAATCGCCCTCAATCGAGAGCGATTTTTGTTTATCCAAGTTTAATTACTTTCTTGGGTTTTTGATATTGGCTTGAGCAGCGGCTAATCTAGCGACTGGCACACGGAATGGAGAGCAGGAGACATAGTCCAAACCGACTTTGTGATAGAATTCGATAGATTTTGCATCGCCACCTGTTTCACCACAGACACCAACGTGGAGGTCTGGGCGGGTGCCACGGCCTAACTTAACGGCTAATTGGACTAATTTACCAACACCGTTTTGGTCTAAGGTCTTGAATGGATCTTCTTCAAAGATCTTTGTTTCGTAATAAGCTGGTAAGAATTTGCCGGCGTCATCACGAGAGAAACCAAATGTCATTTGTGTTAAGTCGTTTGTACCAAAGCTGAAGAATTCAGCATCTTTAGCGATTTCATCAGCGAGTAATGCCGCACGTGGGATTTCAATCATGGTACCAACGTGATATTGCATTGCTAAACCGGAATCAGCGATTAACTTATCAGCGGTTTCGCAGATGATCTTCTTAACGAAGGCTAATTCTTTTTCTTCGAGTACTAATGGAACCATAATTTCTGGTTGCACTAATGTACCGGTCTTCTTGCTGACGTTGATAGCGGCTTTAA
>CAMIVH010000011.1 GCA_946401755.1 uncultured Caryophanales bacterium
GTAGCCACTAAAGAACCGAGCAATAAAAATAATAATGCTTGTTTTTTCATGTATAAAAATCCTCTCTTTGCTCTAATATTCTCACATTCTTATGGATAATTAAATATGATTATTATATTTTTTGCACAGGTCAATCATGTGCGTGTGCGTATATGTGACAAAAAGAAAGGATCCTCCAAGGACCCTTTCGTATTTAGTTTTTATTGAATTAATTATCCAATGTAAGCGAGTCTAACTTCGCCACTGAAAATTGGCATATTGTCTTGGGCTTCTGGTGTCTTGAATGTGACAACAAATTCACCTTGAGCATCGAGTTTTTCAATTTCGATTTCACCAATCTTTAATTCTTTGGCGTTGTTATAGCCGGAGCCGATTCTTTCATTGATACATGTGACTGTACCATTAACTTCGCCAGAAGATAATGTATAACCTGAAGCGAGGTTTGTGGAGGCGGCGCCTCTCTTAACTGTCATATAGAATGCAGCTTTACCAGCAACAGCGTTAGCTTCGCCGAGTTTGAATCTCCATGTGTAAGCTGTGTTGAGGGCTAATTTGCCGTCTTGGATTGAAGAAGCATCATCACATGCTAATAAATCCATAACAGCACCAATCATTTGACCACAAACTGAACATGTTTTAATTTTGCCTTCTTTACCTTGACTGTTTGTGAATGCTGTTTCATTTTCTGTATGAGCAGCATAGTTGAATCTAGCCTTTGGAAGGTTGGCGTATTCGTTCCAGTGACCATATGTATCGCCTTTGAATTCAGCGGCTGGTTGTGGAGCGGTTTCGTAGAAGTAAATGACTAATTTAGAAACGGCAAAGTTGTAGCTACCTAATCTTTCGAATTCGAGGACGTTATCACCAGCGGCCATTGTTGCTTGACCAAGTGGTAATAAAGCGACTGGAGAAAAGTTCTTGTCATCATCAAATAACTTTTCACCATCTGCTGTTAATTCAGCAAATGTCATCTTCATGTATGGACCCTTATCGACGACAGCGTCATTGAATTTAATTCTTAAGTTACCTTCTTCTGTTGTCTTACTAGCATCTGTAGAAGAAGTATGAGCATATGTCTTATAGTCGTTGCTGGAGTAGGAATCCATGAAACCGACTTGATAGATTTGAGCAAAGCCAGCTTTGGCAAAATCGAATTTCCAAGAAATCTTATTACCGTTACTATCGAGTTTTAAGTAACCTTCTTCTGTGTTGGCCTTGTTCTTGGAACCTTCAGCGAAAGAACCATCTAAAGCATTGATTTCGATCTTTGTAGCACCATCAATACGGCTTGTACGTTTTGTGTAACCAACATAACCTTCGCCTTTAGCGGCGACTGCTTCTGCTGGTGTCCAATCACTGTATTCTTCGACAATGAAGACAAAGTCTTTAATGAGCATATTTTGAGTTTGAACTCTGGTGTATTTAATTTCATTGACGCCAGCTTCTAATGTCACTGGAGCAAATGGAGCGTAACCATCATAGGAGAGGTGGTCACTTGGGCTAGACAAATCGGTATTGATTTGTTCTTCACCAAAGTAATCTCTGTATTTTTTGCTTTTTTGAGCAGAAGCATCTAATGCGACACCATTAACTTCGACTTTGGCGCTTGGTGTATTATTGCGGTAGAAACCAGCGTCTCTATTGCCGTCTGTTGACCAACCATCCATACAACCGAAGAAGAATAACTTACCGGAGTATTTCTTGTCGACCTTCATCTTGAAGGAGAAGGATTGGTTGTTGTCTGATAATTTTGTGTAACCTTCTGGTGTACCATTTTTTCTTGAGGAACCACTGGCATATTTAACGACTGATTGGTTGACTTTTAATCTTAAGAAGCCATCGTTATCAGCACATGCGGCCTTCTTGTAGGCGGCTGTACCAGCTTCTTCGTCTGCTGCGACATCTTCGTCAGCGCCGAAATGGTGACCGTCTGGATCAGCGACTTCACCTTGACCACCACCTTGAGATGAGGAGGAGCTAGAAGAAGAGGCTGTGGATGATGTACTTGGTCTAGATGATGTTGAACTTGGGGCTGGTCCTTGACTACTCTTACTGCTTGTTTCTGTACCTGTACAAGCTGTAACGCCCATCGCCAACATGACACCTAAGACTGTTAATAGTTTTGCTTTTTTCATAAATGTCTCTTGCAACGAGTTTCGTTGCGTTATCCTTTCTTTAAGGGTTTTTCATTATGTACGTTAAAGGGACCCTTAAAACCATATAACGCAAAAGAAATAAAAACAAACTATAGGTCTAAATTGTTGTTTCTTTACCTCTTATCGTAATTAAGGCGAACGTGTACGTGTATGCCTATTTTGCTATTCTTTATGAATTATCTTGTGGTGGCAACTTCTTTATTTATACATAAATAGGCAATAGGCAATTGAAATATATAGGAGCGATTTTTCAAAGTTTTATTTAAGTTTGGGTAAGAAAAAACCACCGATTTTCTCGATGGTTTTTGTGTTTGGTTTTGTTAAGAATTACTTGCCGAACAAGACATCGTTGACGATGGCTTCGAGCATTTCTTGACGGCCACTACCTGGAAGTTCTGGAGCACCCATCTTGCAAGCGTAATCGGATAATTCTTTTAAGCTTGTCTTGTTGTTTAAGATCTTTTGACCGATTTCTGTTTCACGGAAGGAAGAATATTTCTTTTCGATGAATTGATCGATACGGCCATCTTCGATGATTTGAGCCGCTTTGATTAAACCTAAAGCGAATGTATCCATACCTAAGATATAGGCTAAGAACATATCTTCCATTGTGTAGGATGGACGACGTGTCTTGGAGTCAAAGTTGAAACCACCTGTGAGACCACCATTCTTTAAGACTTCGTACATACATTGTGTCGCACTGTAGACATCGAATGGGAATTCGTCTGTATCCCAACCTAAGAGCATATCGCCTTGGTTAGCATCGATGGAACCTAACATACCGTTAATGGCAGAGATTCTTAAATCGTGTTGGAATGTATGACCCGCTAATGTAGCGTGGTTAGCTTCAATGTTCATCTTGAAGTCTTTGTCTAAGCCATGGGCTCTTAAGAAACCAATAGCTGTCGCGGCGTCGAAGTCATATTGGTGTTTCATTGGTTCTTTTGGTTTTGGTTCGATATAGAAATCGCCTTTGAAACCGATGGAACGGCCATATTCAACAGCCATCTTCATTAAACGAGCAATGTTTTCTTGTTCGAATTTAACGTCTGTATTGAGTAATGTTTCGTAACCTTCACGACCACCCCAGAAGACGTAACCTCTACCACCTAATTTAACGGTGATATCTAAGGCTTTCTTAACTTGAGCAGCGGCGAAAGCGAAGACATCTGCGCTGTTTGTGGAACCAGCACCATTGCAGAAACGTGGGTTACTGAACATATTGGCGGTGCCCCATAAACATTTGATATCTGTGCCTTTCATCTTTTCTAAGATGTAGTCACTGATTTCATCTAATTCTTTGTTTGTATCTTTGATATCTGCACATTCTGGAACTAAGTCAACATCATGGAAGCAGAAATATTTGATACCGAGTTTTTTCATGAATTCGAAACCGGCATCGACTTTGGCCTTAGCGTGTTCCATTGTGCCAACTTTAGCACCGAAACTCTTATCCGCTGGGCCGGCACCAAACATATCAACACCTGTGGCGCCTAAGTTGTGCCACCATGCCATAGCGAATGGGAGGTGTTCTTTCATTGGTTTGCCTAAAATGATTTGGTCTGGGTTGTAGTAATGGAAAGCAAAAGGATTCTTGCTCTCTTTTCCTTCAAATTTAATTTCAGGAATATTTGGAAAAATTTCTTTCATATGTATACCTCTACGATATGATATTGACATATACAAAGTATAAATAAATTGACTTTCTTGCGCTGATAATGGTTATATTGTTATGTGGTGAAAATAGACAAATAATACTAAGTATTATTTAAGCATTATTATTTATGTGATTAATTGTATGCAAAAAATAAATATTCATATTTATGGGTAAAACAGATTTAAGGCAAATTAGTCAAATTGTGTTTACTCTTTCAAACAATATTTGTAAAATAGTTTGACTGCGAGGTTAGCAAAATGAAAGAAAGAACTAAAGAAGTATTAAGAGATGGGTTCGGCGTATTAGTCAATAACGCCGCGGCAATTAGAGGGGCAAAGAACGGTCCATTATGGTTAACAATCGTTTTCTTTGTCTTATCTTTATTCTTGCCTGTCCTTCCTATTTTTATCTCCCAAGTTAATGTCAATGGTTCCACTTTTTTAAATAAATATACATACGGTTTAGAAAAAACCGTCACTGCGATGGCCATTGAATTAAAGGACGATCGTAAAGTGGAATTTGATTTAGGTGTTGATCACATCTTATCCATTAAAGAAAATGGTAACACTGTTTCACTTGGTGCATATGGCGCTGAAAAGCCATTTGCCACATATGAAAATAAGGCTACTGGTCAATATGACTTCATGCTTTATGTCAGTGATGTTATGACCGCTAACGAAAAGAAAAACGTTAACACTGCTATCAGTACTAAAACATACAAGCTCACTACGAAAGAAGCTACCACTGAAAAAGAAAGCATCTATACACCTAGCTACATGATTGTCTTCCCAGATTCTTTCTATATGGTGATCTACGCTAGTAACTCCACCAAAGTGGTCACATCATCATTCACTGGTGATTTCAAGACAATGGCGGCCACTGACAAAGGTTTAACAGAATTATTAACCGTTAAAGATAAAGATGGTAATGCTGTTGCGCAAAACTTATTAAATGAAGACTACACCAATGGTGTTCTTAAGAACTTCAAGAAAGTCTTAGATAAATCTTATGAATCAAGTAAGACTGTTAATGTCTGGGGTACAAGTGGTATCTACTTAGCAATCTTCTTTGGCTTAAGTGTTGTGATGGGCTTCATTATGTGGATCTTAACCCGTGGTAAGAACAATCCAAATAATTACTTCACTCCATGGTTAACACAAAAGATTGAAGCTAGATTAGCGTTATCTCCAGCTATCATTACCTTAATCGCTGGCTTCTTCTTAACAAGCCAAGCTCCACTATTCTTCATCTTAACTTTAGGTTTAAGAGTAATGTGGATCTCTATGAAGGAATTAAGACCTGTTCAAGGCTAATCCCCATAATCACTACCGCGTGACTTATCTTCAGCGTAAATCTGTAAGGCATCAGTCACGTCAGTAACTTCTAAATAAATATAGTTGTCGACTTCCGTTAATGGACTTTCAAAGTTACCGGTAAAGACAACTTTTTTATTTCTCTTCACGAGTTCAAGCATCTTATCGATAATGAGTGGATACTTATCCACGAAATGATCTTTAAAGCCCATTAATTGGGTATAGAATACTGGCTCTAAATAGAATGATTCACCACTTTCAAGGAAATATAAAGCACAGAATGGATTGTTCTCATCCTTTTCTTTTCTTAGATTTTTAAATTCTTCATAGTCTTTCATTTGTGGTATACCTCATTTCTATTAATTTTAAATGCGCGATAGATTTGTTCTAAAAGAATCAATCTTGTCATCTGATGTAAGAAAGTCATATTTGATAAAGACAATCTATCGTTGCAGCGGTTCTTTAATTCTTCACTTAAACCATAAGAGCCACCGATGACAAAGGAGATATTAGAACCTCCTAAAACAAACTTATCCTCAATGTATTTAGCGAATTCTTCGCTGGTTAATTGTTTCTTTACTAAATCTAAGCCAATAAGATATTCGTTATTCTTTAATAACTTAATAATCTTTTGGCCTTCTTTATTTTTAACATTTTCAATATCCTTCTGACTTGGATTGTTATTAACGGGTTCATCATCCACTTCAATAACTTCCACTTGAGCGTATGGTTCTAGTCTTTTGAGATATTCATTAATGCCTTGTTTTAAATAGGCTTCTTTTAAGTGCCCAATCGCGTAGATCTTAATCTTCATGAGGTAAGTCTCCTCCGGAAAGTGATTTCCACTGGTTCGCGCACCTAATAATATATTTATCCTTATTAATATGGAAGTGATTAAAGATTTTATCGTAAGCCTCAAGGGCTAATTCTGGAGTGTTAGCCTCTTCAGAAAGATGAGCTAAAGTAATCTCTTTAGTGTTATCTCCAACAATAGAGATTGCCGCGATCGCGCTATCTTCATTACATAAGTGACCATATTCTGAAAGAATACGATTCTTTAATTCAAATGGTCTATTCGTATGTAATAACATCTTAATATCGTGATTAGATTCAATAATTAAATATGTTGGATTTTTGATGATTGGTAATGATTCTTCTAAAAAGACTCCAGTATCAGTCATATAGAATAATGATTCTTTATTATCTTTAATGAAAAAGCCACATGGATTAATCGCATCATGGCTAGTCTTAATTGGGGTAATAATAAAGTCCCCTACGGTAAATGGTTCATTAGGTAAAACGACATTAGAAAGAGATGTAGGAAGTGTACCTTCTAAGGCATACATAATCTTTGGCGAAATGAATTTAAGTCCAGAGATATGATCAGTGTGATTATGGGTAAATAAGGCACCTGTGATGTCTTTAACATTTAAATTTATCTCTTCTAGCCCTTCAGTAAGACGTGTTAAAGAAATGCCCATATCAATTAATAATACGGTCTTATTAGAGACAATAATGGTCGCATTACCTTTGGAGCCAGAAGCAATAATATGGTAGTACATTAGTTCGCTGCGTTTTCGGCTATCTCTCTCATTTGCTTGAGCCATTCTTCACTTGGTTCGTCAAAACGACCAAAGCTCTTATAGAAGAAGAGATAAGCATTACCGGTTTGACCATTTCTGTTTTTAGCGACGTTCACTTCGACATAGGAGACGTCACCACCCATTGGTTCACCAGTAATCTTTTCTTTTTGTTCTTTTACCATTTCAAAACGTTCACTACCACTTAAGTTACCCATCTTCTTGTTACCAGCGTTACTGTTAGGCGCTTTACTATTCTTATAGTAGTCTTCACGGTAAAGAAGCATAACGACGTCAGCGTCTTGTTCAATAGAACCAGAGTCACGTAAGTCAGAAAGGATAGGACGTTTATTTTCACCACGTTTTTCAACGTCACGGGATAATTGAGAAACGACAATAATTGGAACTTGTAGTTCTCTTGCTAGAGCTTTTAGGGCTAAAGAGGTTTTACGGACTTCTTCTTGACGAGAATCCGCGCCTTTAGAGGAACTACCAGTGGTCACTAAACCTAAGTAGTCAATGATAATCATGCCTAAATCAGGTTCATTAGCTTGGAGTTTTCTACTCTTAGCGATGATATCCATTAACTTACCGTTAGGGGAGTCATCAATATAGATTGGTAAACTACCAATTTTATAAATTGCGTTAGCAACTTTCGCTCTATCAACACCCACGAGGTTACCTGTGGTAATTTTGGTTAAGGAAACGGAAGATTCCACACCGATAAGACGCTTAATAAGCGCTTCCGCAGGCATTTCTAATGAGAAGATAGCAATAGGCTTATTTGTACGGTTTGCCGCTCTATAAGCGAAATTAAGCGCTAAAGCGGTTTTACCAACAGATGGACGAGCAGCAACAATGATCATGTCACCTGGATGGAAGCCTTGAGTAATGTTGTTTAATCTATCAAAGCCAGTGGTAAGACCACTAACACCATCAGTTTTAACTTCTTGTGGTGTTTCGATGTTGAGTTTAACTTCTTCAGCGACATCTTTGGCTTTTTTAAATTCCGCTACTCTTCTTTTTTCGACGGCATCTTTTAATGTAGTTTCACTATTAGCGATGAATTCGTTAACATCACTGATTTCTTCGCTTAAATAAGCAGCGTCGATATCACGACATGTTTGAATAAGTCTTCTTAAGACAGCTTGGTCATTAACAATGTTTACGTAGTAATCAATACTAGAAAGAGCGACCATCGCATCGGAACATTGTTGAAGATATTCAACACCACCGATGGTTTCGAGTTCTTTCATATTCATGAGTTCTTCAGTGACAGTTAAAACATCCACTGGAGTTTGTTTATCAAACAAATTCTTAATTGCGCGGTAAATGAGTTGGTGCTTACCAAGGAAGAAGTCTTCTTCGTTTAATCTACTAAAGACGGTATATAAGCATTCTCTAGACAGTAAGGCTGAGCCTAGAACCGCTTGCTCCGCTTGCGCATTATAAGGGAGTTCGCGACTATTTTTACTAACGGCCATATCATTTCTCCTCCCCTTCTATATGCACATGAACTTTGGCGATAACGCCTTTATGTAATTCCACTTTGAGGTCCCAATAACCAAGGACATCAAGTGGTCCTTTATCAATGAATTTTCTTTTGTCGATACTAATCTTGTATTGTTTTTCAAGTTCTTCGGTAACTTGCTTTAAAGAGATAGCACCGAAGAGTTTACCTTCTCTTCCTGTTTTGACTTTGAAAGGTAAGGTAATTTCATCTAAACGTTTGGCTAATACTTCAGCGTCCGCTTTTGCTTTAGCTTCGTTTTCTTTACGTTCTTCTTGTTGATTTTCTAATACTTCGACACTTTTCTTAGTGACTTGAACCGCTAATTTGCGTGGGAAGAGGAAATTGACAGCATAGCCATCACTGACTTCGATTGTTTGATCTTTTTTACCGAGTTTTTTGACATCTGCTAATAAAATGACTTTCATATCGTTAATCCTCCTCACTGTTCTTTGGTAAGCCCTTATTTGTGGCTTCGGTTAATGATGATTCTAAGACCGCTAAGATAGCGTTTTTCACTTCACGTGGGTCACTGGTGTTAAAGGTGACGGCTGCGGAAGTGAAGTGACCACCACCTCCGAGTCGTTCAGCAAGTAATGAGACATTGATTGTACCATCACTACGCGCTGAGACGCGGTATTCACGGTTACTAACTTTACCCATGACGAAGGCGGCGTGTACACCTTTAAATGTTAAGCAAAGGTTAGCCGCTTTAGCGATAGTCGCATGGTCGTATAAGCGATCAGCATTCGCTGTAGCGATAACTACACCATAGAATGGAGTTTCTAAGTTAGTGGTAATATCAGTAACTTCCTTATGCTCTTCATAGTCATCTTTTAAGAAGTCATCCGCTAAGGAGTTATCAGCGCCATATTCTTTAAGAATAGTCGCGGCTTCAAATGTTCTAATACCAGTATTTCTAGATTTGAAATAAGAAGAATCTAAGAAGATACCAGAGAGCATAATGGTGGCGTATGTACTTGGAAGTTCAATTCTTGGGTTGATAGATGAGAATCTAATAAATTCTGAGATAAGTTCACAAGTGGAAGATGCGGCTGGGTCGATGTGGTTAAAGACTGGAGAATCAATATATTCTTCTGCACGTCTATGATGGTCGATAACAACAATCTTCGCGGCTTTATCAATGAGCTTAGGCGCCATAACCATGTTTGGAATATGGACGTCAACAACGATTAATAAAGTATTACCGGCTAACATATCTTCAGCTTCTTTAGAACTGACAATTAATTTATCTAATTCATCTTTACCAAAAGAGGATGTCATTGCCGCTCTTGTTTTGAATTCAGTGTTCTTTAAGTCAGCAACGATACGAGAATTCTTCTTTAAACGATTACAAATAGCTTTCATACCTAAACAGGCACCAAAAGCATCCATGTCCATCATTTGATGGCCCATGATAAGAACACGATCAGAAGCATTGATTAAAGAGATAAGAGAGTCGGCTAAAACACGAGTCTTAACTCTATTACGTTTTTCTTGGGCTTCAGATTTACCACCATAGAATTTCATTTCTTGACCATAAGCTGAAACAACGACTTGGTCACCACCACGAGACATAGCGATATCTAAAGCATCGTTAGCAAGGTCATTTAACTTAATAACATCTGGGAAATCATGAGCAAAACCCATAGAAAGAGTTAATGGGATTTCACCACGGATAGATTCACCACGGACCTTATCGATAATAGAGAATTTATCTTCAAGCATTTTGGTGAATGCTTCATAGTTACATAACATAGAATAACTATCATCTTTAATTCTTCTAAGAAGAATGCCATATTCTTTAGCGTAAGCAAAGATGTCGTTTTTAACTTTAGTAACAACGTCATTAAAGTCATCGTCACCACGAACAACATCATCATAGTTATCGATAGTTAAAATACCAACGACTGGAGCTTGGTCTTTGGAATAGTTATAAATGGATTCGTAATCAGTAATATCTTTGAAAATCCATAAGCCCGCTTCTTGGAGGAGCTTAACTTGATATGTTCTTGAGTTAACAACGATTTTAGCAACTTGATCACCATTAGCGATATCTCTTAATGTCGCTAGTTCTGGTTGCCATTCAATGATATCCATATCCATGATTTCAATATGTCTAGATTTGAATAAGTCATTGGTCCATAGGACAACGTTTTGATCATCAGTAATGGCTAAACCAATCATCGCAAAGTTATAAGCTTCTTGGACGTCACTACCAATAATTGTGGCCGCTTTTAAGTCTGTTTTTTGTCTTAAGGAAGATAACACCAAAATGATGACCCAAACAAATAAACAGTCCACCGCAATGATGATAGCCATTGTGATGGCAATATATTCTGGCTTAACTTGATTGTAGAAGTTAAAGAAGTTGTTGAAATAGATAATGGAAAAGACAGCGCCGAGGAGTACTTCAACAGCGATGATGATAAAAGAGATGAGTTTGATAATCCTAATCGTTTTTCCCATAGTGTATACATTATATATAATGCGTGCAAAATAATAAATACGGAAAGTTGAGACATTCCCGTATTTATTAACCTCATTTTTATGTCTTTTCTCTTATTTTAAGAGGGTAGTGCTAGTATTATAAACCACTTCTGAAGAAAAAAATAATTTTTTAAAAAATATTTTATCTTGGGACCAATTACGCTCCTAGTTTAGTGAAATGATAAGTAGTTTTAGAGGAGAATGTTTCACCCACTCTTAAGATGGTTGTGCCATATTCGTCAAATTCTGGATGATTAATGGCATCTGGTAGCATTTGTGTTTCTAAACAGATATTACCACTGCCGTCTTTATAAAGTTGCATACCTGGTCTATCGGTATAGACATCAACTTTAATGCCTAATTGTGTGCCTGTTAAAGTCGCAGCTTTACCTAAGGTACCTTTAGTTATATTTAGGACATAGTTATCATCATAGTTTTTAGAACTGTCAAAAGGCTTTTCTGTTCTATAGTCAAATTGTGTGCCTTCAACTGGGCTAACTGTACCAGTAGGAATTTGATTTTGTAATGGCGTGTAGTTATCCGCATTTACTAGAAGTTTGGTATTTGCATAGTTTCTATCCTTGCTACCATTGATATCGATAAATAAGTGGTTTGTTGGGTTACATAATGTATCCTTCGTGGTTGTTGCGCTGTATTCGATGGATAGTTCCCCCTCCTCAGTGAGAGTGTAGGTGACATACATTGTCATTTCACCTGGGTAACCATTATCTTTATCAGCGGAAACGATCTTATATTTGACGGAAGAAGCTGTTTGTTCTTCAGTTTTCCAGTTAGCGGTTGCGAATGGTCCTTGCCAACTATTACCACCACCATGGAGAGAGTTAGGTCTATCGTTTAAAGTAACGCTATATTGAGTACCATTTAACGTAAATTTGCCGTTTGCAATACGATTAGCGACACGACCAACAGTAAAACCATCTTTAGCAATTTGCTTTCCGTTGTATTCAATTTTATCGATTCTCGCCCCTTGCTCTTTGAAGTAGACTTTCAATCCACTAGCAGTTGAAAGTTGATAATTGCTGCTATATGTCTTTGAGCTTGTACTAGAACTTGAGTTCTTTTCTACACTTGAAATAGAAGTATCAGAAGAAACGGATGGTTTCATAGAAGAAACTTCCGCTGATGAACCTTTACTGCCACAAGCAGCAGTGATAAGCGCAAAAGAAATAAGCGCTATGCGACCTAATAATTTTTTCATGGATAAATCCTCGTTAATAGTTTCCCACTTTGTGAGCGCGTATGCAACAAAAAAGGACTACTAACGTAGCCCCTCTTTGAAAGGATGAGAATTAATATATGAAAACAACTTTTTTATTTTGTGTCTAAGAACATGTGAGGATACTTCTCTAGCATGAAATCCATATCCTTATCACCACGACCACTTAAGTTAACAAGAATTGATCCACTCTTCATGTTTCTAGCGCATTTGATTGCATATGCTAAAGCATGACTTGATTCAATAGCAGGAATAATACCTTCTAATCTAGATAGTAAGAAGAAGGCTTCTGCGGCTTCATCATCCGTAATGGATTCATATTTAACACGACCAATATCTTTTAAGAAGGCATGTTCTGGACCAACACCTGGATAGTCTAAACCACTAGCGATACTATAGGCATCGCCTGGTGTACCATCTTCATTTTGAAGAACATATGAGTTAAAACCATGTAAGACCATTTCTTTGCCTAAAGTCATAGTGGCACTGTTTTTACCAATTTCTTTACCAGTACCCATAGCTTCAACACCAACGATATTAACTGGTTCATCTAAGAAGGCTTCAAACATACCAATAGCGTTACTTCCACCACCGACACATGCTGTAACGATGTCTGGTAATTCGCCTGTCATTTCTAAGAATTGTTCTTTGGCTTCTCGACCAATGACTTCTTGAAAGTCTCTAACCATCAATGGATATGGATGAGGACCAACAGCACTACCAATGACATAGAAAGCATCTTTATATTCTTTCATGTATGCTTCGAAAGCGGCATCCACTGCTTCTTTAAGTGTCTTTGTACCAAAACTAACAGGTACCACTCTAGCACCTAATACTTCAATTCGCTTAACGTTAGGAGCTTGCTTAGCCATATCGACTTCGCCCATGTAGATATCACATTTAAGACCGAAATAGGCTGCCGCCATAGCAACAGCAGAACCATGACTACCAGCACCTGTTTCAGCAATGAGTTTTTTCTTACCTAAATATTTGGCTAATAAGGCTTGGCCCATCGCGTTATTTAACTTATGAGCGCCACCATGGTTAAGATCTTCTCTTTTTAAGTAAATCTGTACACGTCCTAAGTAATTTGATAAGTTTTGGCAGTGATAGACTGGTGTTGGACGACCTTGATAGTTCTTTCTAATTTCTCTAAGTTCAGCGATGAATTTAGATGATTTAGCGATTGTTTGATAACCATAGTAGATTTCATCCATAGCTTTTTGTAATTTCGGAGGGACAAAGCTACCACCGTAACGACCGAAGTATCCATCATCGGTCGGAAATTGTTTACGGTAATTTTTAAAATCAAAATTTATATCTTTAAGAGGAGAATCTTCAAATAGCCTTTGTCCCTTGATTCTGCGATCTAATGGCTTAGGTGCATTTTCTGGTATAAAGTACTTATGTCCTTTCAAAATAGCACCTTCGATTCTTTGCTCTTTTAAAAGAGCACGAACTCTTCTTTCGTTAATTCCCCATTTTTCACTAGCTTCTAATACGGTTATATATTTCATACCTTTTACTTCCTTTCGGTATATTCTTTATGCCTATTCATTATAAGGTATTAAAAATATAAGTAAATAAAAAAATCACCCAATAGAGTGATTGTTTTAAGATTCATAACAAAATTACTTATCTCGCGTGGAAAATTGTGTTCTTATCAAACATGCCAAAAGCGAATGCGTAATTATAGAATAATGGCATGCCTTTGTAGGCTTTGAATGATGTACGATCAACAAACTCTTTTACTTCAATATTCTCAATATAGCCATATGGATTATAGATGGTGACTTTGTCATTAGCTAAATCAATAGCGCTTATTACTGAGAAATGAAGAGTCCATTCATTTTCATATTTAGCCGCCCATTCAAGCGCGACTGGTTTATTATCTTTGATTGCGTCATGCACTTCTTTTAACAAAGCATCATGTTTTAAATATGAATGTTTAGCGAACTTGTGTTCTGGAATTGATTTATTAATCTCATCTAAGAAACCTTGGGAAGTTTGAGTAGAAACCGCACTATTTCTAGCGTCTAAATCATCTTCTGTAACTTTGTTACCATAGAAGGATGAAATCATTTCAATCGTGGCATAACCACATGAAACATGTTGAGTAACCAATTCTAATCCTGTGACTTCTACTTTATCTTTATATTTAGTATCATTTCTTAGATAAGAATAATCTGCATTTAAATTATTTGTTTTAACGGCATCAATAATTAAAGGAATACTAGCGGTTAAAACTAATGCGCCCACTAAAGCGGACACAACAATTATTGTGACTTTGGCTTTCTTTTTCATAACTGAAATACTATAGCATTATTTGATGAATGAACGAATGACTTTTTCACATTCTTTTTCATCCATAATTTTTGGAACTGGATAACCAGGATTACCTTCTTTTAGTGCACGCTTAATGAGTGTTGGTAAATCTTCTTCTTTAATGAAGTCAAATTTCTCTGGTATATTCATCGCCTTATTCATTCTTCTAAGTTCAGCGATAAAGGCTTTAGCCTTTTCTTCATTACTCATATTTTCTTTAGTAATACCGATGATATCAGCTAGTTTCGCTAATTTCTTATAAACTGAGGAACCATACCAATCTAAAACATATGGAAGAATAACAGCATTAGCTAAACCATGAGGAGTGTTATATAAACCACCTAAGTTATGTGCGATAGCGTGTACATAGCCCACAAATGCTCTAGTAAAGGCACTACCAGCATAGAAAGAAGCTTTAAGCATATTTTCTCTTGCTTCTATGTCTTTACCATTGTTATATGCCTTTTCTAAATTATCGTGAATTAGCTTAGTAGCATCTTCTGCATATCTAATTGTGGATTTCACATTACTCTTACCAATATAGGCTTCAACAGCATGAGTCATAGCGTCCATGCCTGTTGTGGAAGTAATGTGTGGAGGTAAGTCTACTGTTAAGGCAGGATCAAGAACTGCATACTTAGGTCTTAAGCATGGATCAGAGATAGCATTCTTTTCATGAGTTTCTGGATCAGTTACTACTGCTGCCACTGTTGTTTCAGAACCTGTGCCAGCGGTTGTAGGGACGGCGAAGAATGGAGGAAGCTTCTTACCAACTTTCAAATATCCTCTCATTTTTCTAACTGATTTCTTAGGTTTAACCACTCTTGCGGCAGCGGCTTTCGCGCAGTCCATTGGTGAACCACCACCAAAGGCAATAATACCTTCGCAGTTATTATCTAAATACATGTCTCGACAATGTTCGATATTAGGAATTGTGGGGTTTGGTTGCACGCCATCATAAACGAAATATTCAATACCCTGTGCCTTTAATTCCTCAAATAATGGGTCTAATAAGTGGATATTCATTAAACCTTTATCAGTCACGACAAGTATTCTATTTAATCCTTTATCTTTAATATATTTAGGAAGCTTTAAAACTGCGCCTTCACCTTCTAATAGTTGAGGCTCAGACCAATTCATAAAACACATCGCGAATTTTAAAACTTTTTGATAAATGCGATAGTAGCATTTCTTTAATGTAAAGAGCATATATATCTCCTTTGGTATTTATCCAATATTATCGATTTGTTTCTTTAAATAGATAAATACATCTCTTCTTTTAATAATACCAATGAATACTTCTCTATCATCAACAACTGGGATGAAGTTTTGAGAAAGCGCTAAAGCGTAGAGTTCATCTAAAGTCGCATCAACAGAGACAGCGTTATATGGACGATATCTTTCAATTTCTAGAATGTTAGTTTTCTCCGCTAAAGTGAGATTGAATCCACCATTCGCGTGGATGAATCTTAAGATGTCACCTTCTGATAAAGAAGTAACATAACAACCTTTTTCATCTAAAACTGGCACAACAGTGAATTTATGATACGCAAACTTTTCAAAAGCTTGTCTGACCGTCATTGTATTATCTAAATAAAAGGTAGCCGCTTTAAGCGTGGTTATTTGTAGTGACATCCTCCTCCACTTATAGAAGATGGGGGCTTCCCACTCAAGAACTCTAATGAATTCAGTATCAATGGGCTATCCCCGAGAGTCCCTCGGTTAAGGATATTTTATCATAAGATATCCGAACTTGTTTAGATTAAGATTAATTAGAAGGATTAAGGATCATTCTTATTCCTTCTTTTTTAATGTTAATCGCTGCGTTATAGTCGCGGTCATGTTTAAAACCACAAATGGGACAAGTCCAGCTTCTTTGATTCAATGTCAAACTAGATTTACGATAGTTACAGCATGAACATAATTGGCTAGAAGGGAAGAATTTGTCTACCTTAACCAGTTTCTTATTGAGCCATTCTAGCTTGTACTTTAAATAGTTAAGAAAAGTGCCATAACCTAAATCAAATATAGAAATACCTAGTTTTAACTTATCTCTTCTTTCACTCATTTCTTTTAGGTCTAGATTCTCCACGAAAACATAATCGTAAGTGTTAGCCAGCTTTCTAGAAGCCTTATGAAGAAAGTCTTTTCTCTGATTAGCAATGTGCTCATGAAGATTCTTAACTCTTAATAATTGCTTTTGATAGTGAGAAGAATTCTTCTTCATGTGAGAAAGTTTTCTTTGTTCTTTGGCTAATTTGGTTAGAGAGTCTTGATAATAAGTCGGCATATCAAGATGGTTACCATTACTATCAACAAAAAGATGTTTCAAAGAGAAATCTAATCCGATTGAATTATTTGGATCTAGAGATTCCTTGATATATTCTCCATAGTCAAAGTATTCTTCTTCGCCCAGTAAAGAAACGTAGTAGTATTTGCCTGAACGAGAAACACTGACCATGGTGAATTTAAATGATTCTGGTAAATGACGATGTGCTTTAACTTTTACTCTACCCACTTTGGGGATTTGGATATCATCCGCGACGAAACGAATAGAGTTTTTTATATTCATGGTCGTATAACCATAATCATTCTTTTTCTTTTTGAATTTAGGGAATTCTGCATTATGTCTAAAGAAATTCACATAGGCATCATATAAATGGATAACTGTTTGTTGAAGCGCGATAGAATCAACTTCTTTTAAATATGGGAATGTTTCCTTATATTCAGGAAGAAGCTTAATTAAATCATATTTCTTTATTGAGTAATTCTTATCGGCCTCATGAGATTCAATGCACATAGAAAGAAAGTCATTATAAACTTGACAGCAGCATCCTAAAGTCTTCTCAATTAATTCTTTTTGAGAAGGATTAGGATAGATTCTAAAACGATATGTTCTTTTAACTGTCTTAATCATAATGCGCCTTTCGAAATATAAGAAAAGGGAAATAAATGCTAAATGCATCATCTTCCCCTATATCCTATTTCCTACTATTATTATATCAACTTGTTGATATAAAAGCAAGACTCTATCAATACTTTTTAACCAGAAATTAATCAACGCACATATAACTACGCTCAAATCATCCCCTCCTTATAGAAGATAGGGGTCTTTTTTTAGAATTCGATAAAGAGCATATTTATCTCCTTTATTTATTTGTTATCAATTTGTTTCTTTAAATAGATGAAGACATCTCTTCTTTTAACGATGCCAATAAAGACTTCTCTATCATCCACGACCGGGATGAAGTTTTGAGACAACGCTAAAGCGTAGAGTTCATCTAAAGTGGCATCCACAGAGACAGCGTTATATGGACGATATCTTTCAATTTCTAGAATATTTGTTTTCTCCGCTAAAGCGAGATTAAAGCCACCACTCGCATGGATGAATCTTAAGATGTCACCTTCTGATAAGGAAGTAACATAATGGCCTTCGTTATCTAAAACAGGCACAACAGTGAACTTATGATAAGCAAACTTTTCGAAGGCTTGTCTAACAGTCATTGTGTTATCTAGATAAAAGGTAGCCGCCTTAAGCGTAGTAATTTGTAGTAAATTGAAGTTTTCCATCTTTCTTAAATTATAGATTATTAATATCAAGTATTAAATAAAGAGTCATCAAAACGGATGACCTATTCTGTGGTTTTTTATTTGCTAATCGCTTTTTGCCTAAGCCTCATAAATAAGCAATATAAACATCCTAGACCAATGATTGCCCCTAACAAGATGACGATCCAAGGGATAATACCCATCGTTCCTTTTTCAAATAAGAAACCATTTGTGTCGATATTTAAGAAGAAATATGGATAATAAAGATTTTCACTATATTCTAGTTTAAAAATTGCACCAGTATAAACGAATATTACATAGCAAATAGGCGATATGGTAGCTAATAATGAGCTCTTATAGGTAAGTTTAATATCCTTATCAAATAAGAAGAAATCCACTATCGCTAAGATAGGCACTATCGCGTGTAAAGAGAAATTATTAAAGGATAATAAATAGTCTACGCCCATTAGTGGCGCTAGCATAGTAAAGAACACTATAAAGGTGATAGTAATTGCTATAGTAGCGACATATTTAATATGAAGTAATGTTTGATTAATAAAGCTCTTATTAGTGATAAGAACCACTACTTCATTAATAAGGAATATCAAAGCCATCAAC